>JABHSO010000104.1 GCA_018669845.1 Gammaproteobacteria bacterium
CTTTCTATACCTGAATGGATGCTTGATTTTAAAGATTTGAAAGGTCAGGTAGAGGTTGATAATCAAAAGATAACGGCACCGTCTTTAATTGGTAAATTTTATGATGATAATATTAATTTGAGTATAAAACCTGATGTAAAACGTAACCGTACTGATTTTCATCTAATGGGTGAAGTGCATTCTCAAAATTTATTAACGCTTACCCCACCATCTCTGCATCAACCTGTGTCTGGTAAAAGCCCCTGGGATGTATCTGTTTCGGTGAGGCATATTGCAGCTAAAAAATCTCCAATACTGGAAGTTTCGGCCAGTTCCAGTCTGTTAGGTACTAAAATTGATTTTCCCCAGCCTGCAACGGTATTACAAACCGAAACGCAACCACTAAACTTTAGAGCCAAATTATTTGATGAAGGGAAATTTTCCTTTGATCTATCTTTGGCAGATACCATAAATGCCAGCAGTGAGTTAAATTTCACACCAGGTTCAGCCAGTACCTTAAAGTGGTTAAACGTCTATGTGGGTGGATTTAATACAATAAAAGATCGGTCAGGTGTAGTCATAAAAGGTAAAGCAGAGCGGATTGATCTGAATGACTGGTTTGAATATAAAGATCATTATTTTTCAGCTAAAAATACAGATTCATCATCTTTTTTACAGCAGATCAATAGTCTGGATCTGGATATTGATGAAATGATTTTAGGTAATCAACAGATATTAAATAGTAAAATTAAAATTGAAAATAATGGAGCGCTGCTACTGGGCAGTATAAATTCTGAACAGATTAAGGGTGATTTTGAGTTACCTTATAAACCTGACTTGTTGAATCCTTTTAAAACTGACCTGGAATACATGAAGCTGAAAAAGTCAGCTTCTAAAAGGGAATTTAACATAGACATTGAGGACATGCCGGATCTTTATATTAAAAGTAAGGCTGTTTCTTATGAGCAATTGAAATTTAGTAATCTTACCTTGAGTACTAAAAATGATGCTAATAAATTTATTGTAGATCAGCTCGACTTTTCTCACGAAAAGGTCACTCTTAAATCTTCTGGACATTGGCATTTTGAACCGGTATCAAAAGAACATGTGAGTGTTTTTAACATTGCTATTAAGGGTTCCAAATTTGGTCAAACCGTTAATAAACTTGGGCTGGGTGAAACAATTAGTGGAGGCAAGGTTGATTTTAATGGTCAAATTGGCTGGGGTGGAGAGTTATACAGTATGAACTGGCCTACATTGATCGGTGAAGTTGATCTGAAACTGACCGACGGGTTTTTACGTAATGTTGACCCCGGGGCTGGAAGGTTTGTCGGTCTGCTTAGTTTTAATGCATTACCCAAACGTTTGTTTCTGGATTTTGGTGATGTATTAAAAGAGGGCATGCAATTTAACAAGATTAAGGGTAAGTTTAAAATTAAGGGAGAAATTTTAGATACAAATAATGCTTCTATGGATAGTGTTTCTGCCAAAGTCCGAATTAAAGGCGAAACCAACCTGCGCCGTAAAACCTATGATCAAACTATGATTATTACTCCCAAGATTAGTGATACATTACCCATCCTGGGTACGCTAGCTGCTGGAAATACCGTGGGGTGGGGTTTGCTGCTGTTGCAGAAGATATTTAAAAAACCTATCGAAAAAAGTATTGGAATAGAATATAAAGTTACTGGTAGTTGGGAAAAGCCTCAAGTTAAACTGGTAAAGAAACCAAAAATTAAACAGGAAAGTGAAAGTATTTATGATGCAGATCGTTAGATCATTTTTTAAACCTGCGATGTTAGCGCTGATATTGCTAATAAATGGCTTAGTATTTTCTTCAGCCTGGGCCAATTCGATACGTATCTTCACTCTTAGTGCTGATCAGTGGGCCAGACCCAGAGCGGGTGAAGTGATTCCTCAGTTTGAACCGGTCAAGCTCGCAATGGCTTATTGGGAATCAGGTACTGACGCAAGTATTTTACTCAGCCATGCAGGTGAAGACAGTGGTGAAATCTGGGCTTCTGAACTAAAGGACTGGCTTATCTCTTTAGGGGTTCCCTCTGACTTTATTTTAATTTCTTCCGGGTTACAGGGTAGTGACGAAATGAGAATCTTAGTGGGAAGCCGACAGGAGTTAATGAACTAATGCGAGTTGCTGCAATACAAATGGCTTCCGGTTCCAGCATTAGTGGGAATTTGCTAGAAGCTGAAAAAATAATCACTGAAGCCGTCAATGACGGAGCTGAAATGGTGGTATTACCAGAAAATTTTGGCATGATCGGCGTGAAACAGGAAGATGTTGTTGAATTTAAGGAAAAGCTAGGACATGGGCCATTACAGGATTTTCTGTCTGAACAATCTGCACGACATAAAGTTGTCATCGCTGGTGGAACAATTCCACTGGAATCTGATGACAGCAATCGCTATCGAAACTCCCTGCTTGTTTATAACCAGAGTGGTGAATGTGTAACTCACTATGACAAAATCCATTTATTTGATGTTTCATTACCTGATGTAGATGAAAGCTATCATGAATCGGCTGTCATCCAGCCAGGTAACAAAACTGTAGTAGTTGATGTTGGCGGGGTGAAGTTAGGACTGGCTATTTGTTATGATTTACGATTTCCAGAACTGTTTCGTATGCTGGTGAATAAAGGTGCTGAAATAATTCTGCTTCCATCGTCTTTTACAGCTGCAACAGGCCAGGCTCACTGGCATGCCTTGCTGAAAGCAAGGGCAATAGAAAACCTTAGTTTTGTGGTTGCGCCTGCTCAGGGTGGTTATCACGTCAATGGCCGTGAAACTTATGGTCATAGCTTGATAATAGATCCCTGGGGCAATGTACTGGATGAAATCGAGTCAGGTTCCGGGTTTGCTCGGGCTGATTTGAACCTGTCTCAACAACAGGTAATTCGTGAACGGTTTCCTGTGCTTTCACATCGCAAGTTTTTTGAAAGTGAGTAATTTTCACCACGAAGAACACGAAGGGCACGAAGATGAAGTATGAAAAAACAATTATTGTGCTGGGAAGAACCAGCTTGTGAAAGCAGCCTCCGGAATAAATATTTTTGTTATCCATTGTTTATTTCTTCGTGTTCTTCGTGCGCTTCGTGGTGATTAATTAATAAAATAATGAGTAATATAAAATGACATCAATTTTAACCGCTGTTGATCAGGTGATACTGCAGCCAGCAGAATTAACACTTGATCAGATTAACCTGACACTGGATAGATTACAGCAAAATCAGCTGGATGCCGGAGACCTTTATTTTCAGGTTTCGCAACAGGAATCCTGGGTAATGGATGATGGCATTATTCGAGAAGGTTCTTTCAATATTGACAGTGGTGTCGGTATTCGTGCAATAAGCGGTGAGAAAACTGGTTTTGCTTACAGTGATGACCTGAGTTTATCTGCACTGACAGAAGCTTCTAAAAATGCCAGTGCAATTGCTAAGTTGGGACAGAATAAAACAGCAGCAAATCGTTTAATCACTACCAGCCCGACAAAAGCTTTATATCCATCACAAAATCCGATAGACAGCCGCAGTGCCGATGACAAGGTTGATTTACTGAAACGTCTGGATGAATATACTCGTGGACTGGATTCTCGAATTGAGCAGGTGATTATCTCTATCGCCGGTAGTATTGAGCATATTCTAATTGCATCTACCGATAATACACTGGCTGCCGATATTCGTCCGTTGGTTCGTCTTAATGTCACCGTGTTAATTCACGAGGATGGACGTCGTGAACAGGGTACCTCTGGAGGCGGTGGACGTCATAATTATGACCAGTTTTTTGATACTGAGATTTCTTTTGATTATGCCAGAGAAGCGGTCAGACAGGCGTCGGTTAATTTGCAATCTATTCCAACACCTGCCGGTAGTATGCCTGTTGTGCTGGGTTCCGGATGGCCGGGTGTATTATTACATGAAGCAGTAGGGCATGGGCTGGAAGGTGATTTTAACCGTAAAGGTACATCTGCTTTCAGTAACAGCATGGGACAGCAGGTGGCTTCTCCGTTGTGTACCGTGGTGGATGATGGCACATTGCCTGATCGCCGTGGATCCCTGACAGTAGATGATGAGGGCGTACCGGCTGAATGCACCACGCTGATTGAAAATGGTATTTTAAAATCTTACATGCAGGATAAAATGAATGCACGTCTGATGGGTACGCAATCAACCTCTAATGGTAGACGCGAATCTTACGCACATTTACCGCTGCCACGCATGACCAATACCTATATGTTGCCGGGTGAATCTGACCCACAGGAAATTATTGAATCGGTTGATAAAGGCATTTACGCAGTAAATTTTGGAGGAGGTCAGGTTGATATTACATCTGGGCGTTTTGTATTTTCCTTATCCGAAGCTTATGAAATTGAAAATGGTAAGTTAGGAAGGCCTTTGAAAGGCGCCACGCTAATCGGGTCTGGCCCCGAAGTAATGAATAAAATATCTATGCTGGGCAATGACCTTGCACTGGATACCGGAGTGGGAGTCTGCGGCAAAGAAGGGCAGTCACTCCCGGTAGGAGTAGGGCAGCCCACTCTGAAAATAGATGAAATTACAGTAGGCGGAACTGACGGTTAGCCATAGGGCGCACCATGCGCACCAGAATACTAAGGATTGAAAACAGCCTGAATTTCCTTAAAAATCTGCCGGGCAAAACGGGTTTTCTTCTCATCGGTGGGAGCCTGCTTCAGGTTTCTGGATAACTGGCGCAATTTCTGACGATCCATATTGTCATGTTGTTCGCAGCATTCATCGATAGCAGGGTCTCCATCTGCCACTATTTTATCTCTCCAGTATTCCATGGTTTTAAAAATGAGTTTGCTGCTGTTATCGGTATCTTCGATAGCTTTGACTGCATCTAGAATAGGTTCTACATCAATGGATCTTAAAATTTTACCAATAAATTGAAAATGACGTTTTAAAGCACCACGTTTGTTAGATAGTTTTTGAGCCAGAGCGACAGCGTCAATTAATTTATCATTTAAAGGGACCTTAGCTAATTGTTCAGGATTAAATGAAGCCAGCTTTTTCCCCAGGCTTTGAAGGTCCTTACTATCGCGTTTTAGCTGCGATTTGCTAACCCAATCTTCATTTTCGTCAATATCGTTCTGATCGTCTGAAATCTGTGCTTCTGTTTGGTGTGTCATGTGGGCTAAAATGCAGTTATGAAAAATATGAATAATAACAGTTTACCTGAATCTGAAGAATCCCTGAAAAATATTATTGCGGATACATTACAACTTGCAAAGCAAAATGGTGCGACCCAGGCTGAAGCCGGTTTAACCGTTTCTGAGGGTATGAGTGTGTCTGCCCGAATGCGCTCTGTGGAAACCGTGGAATACCAGAAAGATAACGGTCTGGGCATTAGCGTATATTTTGGCAAACATAAAGGAACAGCCAGTACCTCGAGTCTGGATCTGGAGTCTATTCGAAAAACCGTAGAAGCGGCCTGTAATATTGCCAAATATACATCGGAAGATCCTTGCACCGGTCTGGCTGATGCCGAATTAATGGCTACCGAGTTTACTGATCTGGATATGTATCACGAATGGAATATTAGTTCTGATGAAGCTATCGAAATGGCGCTGGCATGTGAAGCAGCTGCACTGGATTATGATCAAAGCATTTCAAATTCTGATGGAGCCAGTATCGATATTGGTAAGGGTATTTCTGTTTATGGCAATAGTCATGGGTTTTTACAGCATGAACGTAAGACTCGCCACTCGATAAGTTGTTCGGTAGTAGCTGAAGATGAGCAGGGCATGCAACGTGATTACTGGTATGACGTCAGTAGGAATCCGGAGCAGTTGCAGTCAGTGGCCGAAGTAGGGAAGATGGCCGCTCAGCGTACCATTAAGAGACTGGGTGCTAATAAACTTAAAACGGGTAAATATCCAGTGATGTATGTGCCTGAAATGGCAAGAGGTTTGATCAGTCATTTTAATGCAGCGATTGGTGGTAACTCGCAGTATCGTAAGGCTAGTTTTCTACTGGATGCACTGGATACAAAAGTGTTTCCGGAATTTATTCAACTGATAGAACAACCCTTTAAAAAATTGGCACTGGGTTCGGCTAATTATGATGGGGAAGGTGTGGCAACTAAAGAACAATATCTGGTTGAAAATGGTGTTGTTCAAAGCTATTTACTGGATAGTTATTCAGCACGAAAGCTTGGACGTCAGTCAACGGGGCATGCTAGTGGTGTGCATAATTTGACACTGAATAATACCGGAAAAACCTTTGATGAATGTCTAAAAACTATGGATCGAGGGTTATTGGTGACTGAATTAATGGGGCAGGGTGTGAGTACCGTAACGGGTGATTATTCTCGCGGAGCAGCTGGTTTCTGGGTAGAAAATGGTGTTATTCAATATCCGGTCGAAGAAATTACCATCGCCAGTAATTTGAAAGATATATTTGCAGGTATTGTAGAAGTCGGATCTGATGTGGATTACCGTGGAAACATTCAGTGTGGTTCAATTTTAATCGATAACATGACGATAGCTGGAGAGAGTTAAATGCGTCTGGTTGTTGCTTTAATACTGCTATTTAGTTCGCAGGTTTATTCGCAGAATCAAAATGCTCAATATCGTCTGGCTGTTGATCACTTAAATACAGGTGCCGAGCAAAATCAATCTCCTCCAGGTTATGTATTAGATATAACGGTTCAAAATATTCAGCAGCTTGATGCTGTTTTAAATCGAGCTGATAAACTAAAAGGGCAGTTTAGTCCTGATCAATATGGCCGAATTGCAATTGTGCTACATGGGCTTGAGCTGAATATGTTCCGAAAGAAAAATTATTCCCGGTATATGAGTATTGTTGAAAAAGCTCGCCAGCTGGATCAGCAGAATCTGGTCGATATCAAGGCTTGTCAAACGGTGATGAAAAACCTGCAGATTGAACAATCTGAGTTACCCGATTTTATCGAACAGGTGCCGCTCGCACCTGTTGAAATTGACAGGCTAGAACGCGAGAAAGGGTATACCCGGCTTTAATCAAGTTTCCTGATGGTGCGCACGGTGTAACCCTACATTAAAATATTGGTAGAGTTCGCAGCAATATTTCTAACTATCAATTCTCCACATAACACTTTTATCTTTGCCTGGTTTGATTTGTTCTATTTTTAGTGGAGCCAGGGTTTTACCTTTATAGTAATAAACCATTTTTTTGCTCGAGCCTTTAAATGTCTGAGTAAGTTTATCGACGATTGTTTTTCCTTTCTTAGCAGGTAGTTCGATCTGTTTTTCCAGTGTTACTGTGGACTTTAGTAGCTCGCCTCTTTTATAAAAGTTAATGTCCATTTTCTGCTCATTATTTTCTAGCATCAAAGGATGTAACAGGTGAACACTGTGATAGTTATAGGTATTCTCAGGCAGCTTTAGTTGGCTTATATTCTTTCCTTTCATGCTATAAATTTTATTATTAACATGATCGAACCAGGTGCTTTGTTTGGCTGGTTTTTTAGGGTAATCACCGGTGGTTTCAAGTAATAACTGAATGTCCCGCCCAGTTTCCTGCATACGTGTTTCAGCAAAAGGCTTTTTTCGGGTTAACCAGCTATAGATGCCTCTAGGGCCTGTTTTCATCCGCCAGACCCACTCAGATTTTTGCTTTTTTAAGGAAAATTTACTAATAGCGACATGTGTATTACCCCGATAAACATGGTAACGCGCATTAAATGGATTCAGTTCCAGTGCCTGAACATTGAAGCCTGCAAGCAACAGGGCTATCAGCAGAAAATGATGAAAATTAAAGTGCATTGACAGGTGCTTCGAATAACATGGGAGTTTGTACCGGCTTTTCATCGAATACAGCTTGCTTGGAATTTAATTTCAGGCGTTGCTCGCTTAGCCAGTTAAGCACGAGGGGGTACATTTGATGCTCCAGTTTGTGAGCTTTTTGTTGCAAGCTGTCACTGGTATCGTCACTTTCAATTGTAAATTTTCCCTGCACGATGACCGGGCCAGAATCCAGTTCTGGGGTAACAATGTGAATACTCACACCATGTGTTTTGTCGTTGTTATCCAGTGCACGCTGGTGTGTGTGCAAGCCCTGATATTTTGGCAATAGAGAAGGATGGATGTTCAATATTGTTGGGGAAAAAGCGTTGATAAACTGTGTCGTTAAAATTCGCATATATCCGGCTAATACAATGATATCAGGCTTAAACGATTCAATTTCAAGCTGTAATTGCTGATCAAACAATTCTCTAGTTTCAAACTCTTTATGATCAAGACTAATAGCTGGAATATCATGTTGCCTGGCACGGGTCAAACCGTATGCATCAGGGCGGTTTGAGATAACCGCGCTGATTTGAGCATTTAACTGTTTGCTTTCGATAGCATCAATAATGGCTTGAAGGTTACTGCCACTGCCAGAAATGAGTACGACAAGTGATAAAGTATTCATCAGAATTAAAGCTATTTGAAGGTTACTGAATCATCAGTTGTTTTTTCAATAATACGACCCAGTTTCCATGATGTTTCACCGAGCTGGTTTAAAAATGAAATACAGTCTTCTGTTATTGATTCTTCGACCACTAATACCATACCAATGCCACAGTTAAAAGTGCGATACATTTCCAGCTGTTCGATATTGCCTGCCTGTTGTAGCCATTCAAATACGGCTGGCATTTCCCAGCTGTTCTGATCAATTTCTGCGGTACAGTTTTCGGGAAGAACACGAGGAATGTTATCGATTAAACCACCGCCGGTAATGTGGGCTATGGCTTGCAGGTTTTGTTTCTGACTCAATTCCAGCAGGTTTTTGGTATAGATACGAGTGGGTTCCAGCAATGCCTTGCCCAATGCTGTGCCGGCACAATCCTGTTGCAAATCCACTTTGCTTACCTCAATGACTTTACGGATTAGTGAATAACCATTTGAATGAGGTCCGGAAGAAGCAATTGCAATAAGGTTATGGCCGGGTTGTACGTTTTGCCCATCGATGATGTTGTTTTTATCGACTATGCCAACGCAAAAGCCTGCCAGGTCAAAATCACCCTGCTGGTAGATGCCGGGCATTTCTGCTGTTTCGCCGCCGATTAATGCACAACCGGCCTGCACACAGCCTTCTGCAATGCCAGCGATGACACTCTCTGCAATTTCCAGTGTTAGTTTGCCGGTGGCATAATAATCCAGAAAAAATAATGCTTCGGCACCCAGTACAGCTATATCATTGGCGCACATGGCCACAAGGTCTATCCCAATGGTATCGTATTGTTGTAACTCAATGGCCAGTTTTAACTTTGTGCCTACGCCATCGGTGCCGGAAACCAGCATCGGGTTTTTATAACGATCAAGTGGAAGTTCAAACAGGCCGCCAAATCCACCGATGCTACCGACACAGCCATCGCGTTGAGTTCTTTTTATGGATGGTTTGATACGTTCAACCAGTTCATTACCTGCATCGATATCAACGCCTGCGTCACGATAGTTCAAAGACTGCTTGGAAGAATTTTGTGAAGATTCGCCTGTTTTCATGGTCCACTAGTTCAGGATTAATTTAGGGTGTGCTATTTTACACAGCCTGAAAAATAATTTCTTAGGGAATCACGGAAAAAGTTAAGTCTTTTGCTGTGATTCTTTATAATTAGCATGACTCTGTTGTCAGAGTCTGCCTTTAATGTCGCGGTCCTTCATTTTTGGAGGGTTGCTTTGAATGTGATGACACCGTTTTGAACCGATTAAAACAAAGAATATTAATGCCCGTTTATGTACTGTTTTTATTTATGGGATCAAGTTTACAGGCTGCCGTAGTCGATGATTTGTATAGCATTGAACTGGCCGTGGCTGATCAGACCACCAGCCAGCGTCTGGATATTTTTAAGCAGGCATTTCGTGATGTGATTGTGAAAGTCAGTGGGTCTTCAGCTGTTCTTGACCACCCGGGTTTATCCCGCCCGCTAAAATCCAGTTCCCGTTATGTTCATCAATTTCGTTATATTACGCGTAAAGATGAAAGTGAGGATAGTTTTGATGGGGGGCAGCTGTATTTACGAGTGTCTTTTAATCAGGAAGTTATAGAAAATCTGTTACGCAGCAATGATATTCCAGTCTGGGGTAAAGAGCGTCCTGGCACGCTATTGCTGATCAGTTATCAGCTTAATAAAAATACCAGTGTAGTGTCCAGTGATACTACTCCTGCTATTGTAGAAGAGCTGGATGCTCTGGCCCATCTTCAGGGTTTGCCGGTACTTTTTCCGTTACTGGACCTTGAAGATCGAGTGCAATTTGGTGTGCAGGATATTATCGAATCGAATGAAGAAAATCTGGTCATGGCGGCAGCACGATATTCTCCAGATGCTGTGCTGGTTGGGCAAGTTTCTGGAAGAGCAGGTAAAGGCTGGCAGGGTATCTGGCAACTGAGCTTTTCCGGTCAACTGTATAACTGGACATTTAAAACTGGTTCACGTCAGGAATTAATGAGTCAGGCCGTTTCTCAACTGGCTCAAACTCTGGCTAGCGAATATGCGCTGGAATCAGTAGCTTCACTGGATGAGGATATATTATTCACGGTAGACCAGGTGACTGAATTAACCGATCACATAAAAGTATTGTCCTATCTGCAATCTCTGGATGCAATTGAGTCTGTTCGACTCGTTTTAATTAAACAGGGTAGTGTGACTTATCGCCTGAAACTTCGAAATTCTACAGACGACTTATCACGTCTTATTGCATTAAGTTATGTGCTTGAGCAGCTTGAGTTACCGCAAATAAATGCCGCTACCGATGATCAGACTATCCTGATGAATTATCGCTTTATTCGTTAAATTATTTTTTAGATTTCGCAGATACCACGATATTTCGTTATGGCACAGATCCCTTTACCGTTATCTTTTGATAAGCGATTCAGTCTGGAAAATTATATAGCTGAGAATTCAGCCTATATTTGCCAGAACTTAACCGCATTGTTTGATGAAACAGGAGAACCCCTGATTGGGTTATGGGGAGGTATTGATTCAGGGAAAACACACCTGTTGAATGCCTGCGCTCATTACGCCCGACATTGCCATGTGCAATTTCATCTGTTTGATGCTTTACAGTTACTTGAAGCAGAGGCGCAGAGTTTTAGTGATTTTCCCTACGGCAGTGTGTTGGGGGTCGATAACCTTGATCTATTAGCTGGTAATCGTGACTGGGAAGAACAATTTTATCAGCTTATAAACCGGGTAAAGTCTGGTGAGATACGTTTCGTGTTTACTCTTTCACGTAACCCACGAGATATTGGTTTCAGGTTGCCGGATCTTAAATCTCGTTTGATGTGGGGGCTGTTAATTTCACTCAATAGCCCGGATGATGAGCAACTATCTGAAGTGTTAAAAGCCAGGGCTAAATTATTAGGGCTGGAGATGAGTGATGGTGCACTAAATTATTTATTAACCCATTATTCCAGAAAGCTTTCAGAACAAATGAAGCTGTTATATCAACTCGATCATGCTTCTATGTCCAGTAAACGTAAAATTACTATCCCGCTAATTCGCGAAACCTGTTAAGTCATTTATTGAACTGCAGGAAGTAAGTTAATCTTTAGTCTGTTCCAGCTGTCTCAGGTAGCGACTGTAATAGATGCTACTGACAAAAAGAACGCCACTTAATAAAATATTCAGAGCACCATAAATTTGTAAGTCTGGATTGGCGAAAGACTCGCTTACACCAATACTAAAATACAGCATGGTTAAAAAACCGATCCATTTGAAGGTGTAACGTTTATTAGCAAAAAGTCCTTTTAACGGAATTAACAATGGAGCGGTGAGCATTGTAGAAATTAAATATCGATAATCATTATCTAGCAGGAAAATAAGACCTGTTTGACAGCCAATAAGGGCGATAATTGAAATCAGGCTGACGAGCTTAAGTGGATGAATAGACATGTGTTGTGATAGTGAAATTTTAGCTGCTTTGAGAATTGATTTGTTTTTCCTGTTTAAGCCAGTTTTTTGCTTAACTCGGCAATTTGCCTGCCTAATGCTTTGCAAATGTCACTTTCATGTTCACTTAGCTGTTGACCTTGCTTACCAGAAACATGGCTTGCTCCATAAGGAGTTCCACCAGTCTGAGTCTGCTGTAAAGCGGGTTCAGAGTAGGGTATGCCACTGATTATCATGCCGTGATGCATTAATGGGATCATCATGCTGATTAATAAGCTTTCCTGGCCGCCATGATGACTTGACGTCGCGGTAAATACGCCGGCTGGCTTACCGATTAGAGCACCTGAAAGCCAGACCTGGCTACTTTGATCTAAAAAATATTTTAATGGTGCAGCCATATTGCCAAAATATGAAGGACTGCCGATGAGTAGACCGTCACAGTTTTTTAAATCATCCATGCTGGCATAAGGGGGGCCGTCTTCAGGCACCGGAGGCTGAGTTTGTTCATGGTTGGGAGAAACATCGGGTACACACCTGATGATGGCGCTGCAGCCACTTACTGCTTCAACACCAAGTGCAATTTGTTGTGCCATTCTGGACACCGATCCATAGCGGCTGTAATACACAACCAGAATTTGTGGCATTAAAGGATCTCCAGTACATTTTCTGGTGGGCGACCGAGGGCTGCTTTTTGATCATCGACAATCACTATGGGTCTTTGTAATAGAGAAGGGCATTCACTTAAAGCTTCCAGAATATCTTCATCGGTCAGATCTGTGTCATCCAGCCCTGCATCTTTATAAACCTGTTCGGTGGTGCGTAATAAGTCACGTAGCGGTACACTCAGTAGCCTGGCAATTTTTTGTATGGTCTCTTTATCGGGTGGTTCATTCATGTATTCAATGATATTCGGGGTGATATTTTTTTGTTCCAGAAGTTCAAGAGTCTGGCGAGATTTGCTACAGCTTGGGTTGTAGTAAATGGTGATAGCTGAATCAGTCATAATGTCCTCAAGATTATTTTTTTAAAAATTCATAGTGTGATTTCTGCTTATTATTTCAACATATGAATAAGATAGTCCATGTAATTTACACTGGATTGTGGAGCAGATAATAACTTCTGTTACAGCTTACTGCGAGTGATTCCTATTTTAACCATATTTAGGTTTGTGAAATTGTTGATAAAATTTATTGAATTACAGCTGTATCCTTGACAGCTGAAGGTGCTTTCGGTACTTTGCCTGACATAAAAGGGGTTCCAGAATAAAACTTATTTACTTATTCATCAAAAATAGAAAATTTAATTGATTTAGTCTTGCTCTAGATCCTTGAAAAAGGTAAGGTTTCGGACTATATTTTTTAAGTAAATTTAATGATTTACAGCGATTTTCTGATTTAAACTATTACCGTTCCTGGAGAACGTACTTATGAAAAAAACTAATTTCCTAAAATTAGCTGTAGTTGCAGTTCTTTCAACAGGTCTAGTTGCTGGTTGTGCGAGTGACAGTACTGATGATCCAGCCCCTTCAGCCGATACTCAACCTGCTCAAACGGGTCCGAGTGCTGCTGCTAAAAATGCAATTTATTCTGCCAAAATTAAATTAGCCAGAGCTGAAAAGCTGGGTTATGCCTGGAGTTACACAGGCAACATGATCAAAGCAGCCGAAAAAGCTGCTGCTGCAGGTGATAATGATAAAGCTATTCAGCTGGCTAATAAAGCAAGCGAAGAAGCTGAAGATGCTATTGCTCAGTACCACTCAGAAACTAAACGTTATAATGAAAATCATGGATCTGTAGAAAGCTCAAATGAATCTATGTCTAGTGGAAGTGAGTACACTGTAGTTTCTGGAGATAACTTATGGAATATTTCTGGTAAAGAGTCCATTTATGGTAATCCTTATCAGTGGCCTTTAATTTACAAAGCTAATTCAGACCAGATCACAGATGCTGATCTTATTTATTCTGGACAGGTTTTCAGTATTCCTTCTGCTTCTTCTTCTGAAATAAGTGCAGCGGTTCAACACGCGAAAACTCGTGGTGCATGGTCTATTGGCGAAACTGAAGCTTCTGACAGAGATTATCTGGCTCAGTAAAATCCAGCAAAACTGATATTAAGGGGCTCGCAATTGCGAGCCTTTTTTTTGTGCCGGCTTAGGGATATGCTTATTCATTAAGACCCGTAAGACTTTAGTTGTATCGTGAATTTATTCAATATACAGAAACACTCCTAATTTAAATACAGAATCCAATGTTCAATATAAATCAGCTTTAATTGAAACCTAATGCTGGTTTTTCTATCAAAGAAATATCCTGACTGATAGATATTTAAAAATTAAACTTACTATGAAAAGACTACTACTATTATTACTACTATCTGTTTATTCGTTTTCGCTTTATGCAGTTGATATGTCGCTGACTGACTTGAACGGTAAAGAGTCAAAACTAACTGATTATCTTGGGAAATGGGTAGTGGTTAATTACTGGGCCACCTGGTGCCCTCCCTGCCGTGAAGAAATGCCGGAATTACAGGCGTTTCATGATAAACATGAAAAAACCGATGGGGTAGTTCTAGGGCTGAATACTGAGGTTATTGCTGAAGATGATATCAAGGAATTTCTGGATGATTATTTTGTGACCTATCCTAATTTTCGAGTGGGTCCAGTGAGTGATACTGAACTCGGAAAAGTACCTGGTTTGCCGACCACTTTCCTGGTTTCACCTGAAGGAAAGGTCGAAGCTCGTCAGGTTGGTGGTGTAACACTTAAAATGATTGAAAAGTTTATTAAAAAGTGGGATGCGAAGAATAAAAATTAAAGTAGACGTGATGTTTCATCTTTAATTCGGTTACATATTATTTTTGCTAATATCCTTTCTTTTGTTAATGGCTTTTTAGTGTTATAAATTGTTTCAATTCTAAATAGAGACATCATGATGATATTAAAAATTCGTGCACTGGTTTTATTGTCATTGTTCTTGATAATAAGTCATGTCGCTAATGCATCTGCTCCCAGAGACCCTTATGAGTACTTTTTCGAACAGAATTTAGGTGATCTCACGGAAGAATTAGAGACAGCTAGAGACGAAGGGAAAAAAGGTGTATTTGTTTTTTTTGAAATGGATGAATGTCCGTTTTGTCACCGTATGAAAAAAACAATTTTAAATCAGGTTGAGGTTCAAGATTTATTTAAGAAGAATTTTCATTCTATTTCGATAGATATTGAAGGTGATCTGGAGATAGTTGATTTTGAAGGAAATGAGACAACGCAAAAGAAATTTTCCAGTAAGAACAGGGTAAGAGCAACGCCTGTTTTGATTTTTTATGATCTTGAAGGGAAGCAGGTAGTACGATACACCGGAGCCGCTTCAAGCAGTGAAGAG
The DNA here is from genome assembly GCA_018669845.1 of Gammaproteobacteria bacterium. Classification (GTDB taxonomy): domain Bacteria; phylum Pseudomonadota; class Gammaproteobacteria; genus JACNJF01. Next base: position 15,246 of record JABHSO010000104.1, read on the forward strand.
TTTAAGTGGTTAGCCGAGTATTACCTTCAGGGTGTGTATAAAATGAAAGATAAAAATGGGCGTAATATTCGTTTTAGTAAATATAAGCGCCTGAAGAAAAAACAAAAATCTATTAACTAAACCTGAATTTCTTAATTCAGATTCAACCTTATTAACTATTCATGAGTTTTCGGCTGTCGTTAGTCACTCGTCACATATTGGCGATTGCTTTTTGTGCCTTTTCGGTATTAGTTCATGCAGCAGAGTTAGTCTCTTTGCCTGAACCACTGACCCTTGAAGCGGCTTTGCAATTTGCCTCAAAGTCGGATCATTATCAGTTGCAATCTGCTGATCAAAAATTACAACAGGCTCTGGCAGAAGCCGGACAATCGGCTTCACTGAATGATATTACGGTCAACGTCAGTGGTCGTTTAAGAAAAGCGGGTGTATCTGATTTAGGTGGTGTAGTTAATGATAATGATAGCGTTATTAGCTTGTTTGTTAGAAAGCCGCTATATGATTTCGGTAAAAGCTCGGTTCGAGAGAGTCTTGCTCAGTTAAATTCACAACTGAAACAGCTTGAGATAGATTTCCTCATCGAACAAAGGTTGCTGTCTATTACCCAAAAATACTTTGATGTATTAAATGCGGATAATGAATTCTTGCGCCATAACGAAGAACTGGCCATAGGTTATATTCGTTTTGATCGTGCCAGGGAAAATAAAGAGCTGGGTTTAACATCTGAATTAGATGTATTAGAACGTCAGGTTACCTATGAGACTATCCGGCAAAATCGATACAATAGTGAAAATATGCAGCGCCTGACGCGTATTATATTGGCTGAAGAGCTAGGTTTTCCTGATACACCGCCGAGTGAAATTTCTGAACCAGAAATGATAGCTGATGGAAAAATAAATGATGATGTCGACAAGCTGGTAGAGCAGGCTTTCAAACACAGTTTACGGTTAAAAATTCAACAGAAAAAACATGATATTGCAAAGAAGGCAATTGAACTGGCTCGCCATACTTCAGGGCCGCAACTGGATGCTGAACTTGAACTATCAGACTATGCACGGGAAGGTTCTACACGTGATGATTGGCGAGCTTCTATTTACTTTAATATCCCTATTTATGCTGGCTCGGTAGAAAAAACGGCCATAAATGTAGCAACAGCTAAATATCGACAGGTGTTATCTGATTTACACAAAGCCCGTTCTGAGATTCGCATACTGGTTTTGCAGTTATGGCAAGCCATTCGCCAAAATGAATTACGTTTAGGTGGAGAGATTATTAATCAGGATTTTCGTGATATGACACTGGATAGAAGTCGGGCTGAATATGAGCTGGAATTCAATACTGATCTGGGTGATTCTATGGTGCAATTTTCTGATAGCCGAATGAAAGCTTATCAGGCTCGCTATGCCCTTGAAATGGCCTGGCGAAAACTGCAAAAACTGGTTGGTGAAGAGTATCTCGATAAAATAAAATTAAGCACGATCAATAATGGTTAAAGAATAATGAGAATGAAATTAATACTACCTCTTATCAGTCTGTTATATTTTTCAACAAGCCAGGCTTTAACGTTGAATGGTTTTACCAGTTTTGGATCGGTCCTGGAATTGAATGCCCGAGTGAGCGGTATTGTTCAATCTGTTACAGTCAAATCTGGTCAACGGGTTCAAAAAGGTGATGTGTTAATAAAGCTTGACGTAACTCCTTATCAGGCTCGTCTTGATCGAGCTTTAGCAGTAGAAAAATCTTTACTGCCCCTGGTGCAAACGGCTCAGTTGGAACTTGAACGTGCTGAAGAGTTATATGATAGAGATTCGCTGTCACAGGTATCGCTAAAAAATGCAGAAAATATATTGGCCGAGGCAGAAGGGAATTATCAGGCAGCAGTGGCTGATAAAGTTTTAGCTGAGTTTCAGTTGAAACATGCAGTTATAGCTTCTCCTGTTAATGGGCGGGTTTTACAGGTTCATACTAATGTTGCTCAATATGTAGATCCTGCAGTAAGTCTGAACTCAATGATCACACTGGTGAATAGCTGGAATATGAAGGCAGTCGCATTAATCAACTCTGAGCAGTGGAGTGATTATTTGTTGAATAAAAAGGCAACGGTGCAATTTGGTAAAAGAAATTTTTCTGGAAAAGTCAGTTATTTAGGTTATAAACGTATTAAACAAAACGGTGGATTACCGGCTTATGAAATTCATGTTAGTTTTGAAACTGATGAGTTCATACCTGCCGAGATGCCTGTAACAATAAATATCAAGGAATAAAAGCTCAATGAAAAAATCCTGTTCACTGGAAAGCATACTGGGTCGACTGGTTGAACAGGGCATGGTTGAGGCTGAAAAAGCCAGAATGGTTTCTTCACTTGCTTCAGCTAAAGATCGTAAACAATTACATGCTCTGGAAAGTATTGCGAGCAGGCAATGGGTTAATCTGGCTAAGCCATCCCAGTACTTAACGCTGGATGTTTTAACTGACTGGCTGGCTTCTGAATCAGGCTTGAAACACTTTCATTTTGATCCTCTTAAAATGGATGTGGCATCCTGTACAAGTTTGATGTCTTATGCCTATGCTGCGCGATTTAATATTCTGCCTGTTAAGGTGACTCCTGGCAAAGTTACTATCGCAGTAACTGATCCTTATAAAACTGAATGGCTGGAAGAAATTCGGCGAATTATTAAACAGCCGATTGATCTGGTCCTCGCGAATCCTCAGCAGCTTAAAAATTATGCACTGGAATTTTATAGTGTCAGCAAGGCGATGGATAATGCCGGTTCAAGCCAGAAAGAACAGGTTGGTAATGTTCAAAATATTGAGCAGTTAATCAAGTTAGGCAAAACCGGTTCGGTAGATGCTGATGATCAGCATATTGTCAGTATTGTGGACTGGTTGATGCAGTACGCATTTTCCCAGCGAGCCAGTGATATTCATATTGAACCCCGGCGTGAACAGGGCAATGTGCGTTTTCGAATCGACGGTGTTATGCATCAGGTATATGAAATACCGGCTAATATTACCGCAGCTGTGACCAGTCGTATTAAAATAATGGGTCGGCTGGATGTTGCCGAAAAACGTAAACCTCAGGATGGCCGGATTAAAACACTGACCCCGGAAGGACAGGAAGTTGAGATGCGCCTTTCCAGTATGCCCACGGCATTTGGTGAAAAGCTGGTGTTAAGGATTTTTGATCCGGAAGTTCTGGTCAGGGATTTTGCCGATCTGGGTTTTGAAAGTAAAGATTCTGATGCATGGAATCAAATGATTCGACAGCCTTTTGGAATTATTCTGGTTACCGGTCCGACGGGTTCTGGTAAAACAACAACGTTGTACACCAGTCTGAAACATCTGGCCGTACCAGAAGTTAATGTCTGTACGATTGAAGATCCGATTGAGTTAGTTGAGCCATTGTTTAACCAGATGCAGGTACAACATAATATTGGAGTTGGTTTCGCATCTGGTGTGAAAACACTGTTGAGACAAGATCCCGATATTATTATGATCGGTGAAATAAGAGATAAAGAAACAGCTGAAATGGCCATTCAGGCTGCCTTGACTGGGCACCTGGTGTTATCCACTTTGCATACCAACGATGCTCCTTCGGCGGTAGCAAGGCTCACTGAAATAGGCGTTCCTCCTTATCTGATTAGCGCAACGTTACTCGGCGTTGTGGCTCAACGGTTAATTCGAACACTATGCCCTCACTGCAAAAAACCTGTTGAACTGGATCATTCTCAATGGGGATCATTGATTAAACCCTGGACTACTGAACCACCCGGATCTGTTTATCAGGCAACGGGGTGCCTTGAATGTCGTCAAACGGGCTTTCTGGGAAGAAAGGGTATTTATGAAATGATGCCTCTGAGCGATGAATTGAAACAGGGGATAACTCAGGACTTTGATTTGTATAAATTTCGTAAACAGGCTATTAAAGGTGGAATGCGACCCTTGAACCTTGCGGGTGCCCAGAAAGTAGCCAAAGGTTTAACGACTATTCAGGAAGTGCTGAAAGTTGCACCTCCTCGCTATGATGGGTAAGTGTTACTGTTTAAACCAGTGTTTTTTTAGTGCCCGGCTTACTTTGTTCGGGTATTTAGTTTTACCGTAACTGCCATTGTATCTCGCCAGCGCTGGCCCCAAATTATTTGATTCCCTGTCCATGTAATATCTTAAAATTGTGCAGCCCATGCGCAGGTTGGTACGGATTTTAAAAAGATTCTTATCCGATAAATTAATTTCTTTAAGCCAGAATGGCATCACCTGCATTAAACCTCTTGCTCCGGAAACCGAGATAGCAAAACGATCAAAGTGACTTTCAACTTCAATAACTGCCAGTACTAATTCAGGTTCCAGATTTGCCCGCCTGGCTTCGTAATGTATGGATTTTAATAGAGTGATGCGTTCTTTGGGATCCTTGATAAAACGGCTTAATCGAGTACTCATGTCCTGCAACCAGACTTCGGCATCAAATTTATCTTTAAAGCCGTTAGGACTGTTTATGGCTTGCTCGAGTAGCTCTCTTAACTCTGGATCATATTGTTGATTGCTAGCAATACTTATATTTGAATAAATGAATAAACACAGGGTGAAAAATGAAATGATCCATTTTTCTATTCTGTGTTTATTCATGGGGTGATATTAACTCAGTGTAGTCTGAATAAAGTCAGCTAGCTTATCCATATCGATATCCTGAGCCTTTTCATCACAGCGTCCTTTGTACTCACACTGGTCTGCTTTCAGGCCTCGATCGCTAAACACAATCCGGTGAGGAATGCCAATCAGTTCCATATCAGAAAACATAGCACCAGGGCGTAAAGGTCTATCATCTAGAATGACTTCGATGCCTAGTTGCTGGCATTGAGCATAAAATTCATCAGCTGCCTGTTTGACGAGTTCAGATTTGTGATAGTTAATCGGGCATATGGCTAATTGAAAGGGGGCCAGAGACATAGGCCAGATAATGCCTGAATCATCATGATTCTGCTCAATGGCTGCAGCGACAACTCGGGAAACGCCAATTCCGTAACAGCCCATTTTGGTCACAGTTGATTTTCCGTTTTCATCAAGTACTGTGGCATTCAGTGCAGATGAGTATTTATCACCGAGCTGAAAAATATGCCCAACTTCTATACCTCTAACGATACTTAAAGTACCTTTTCCATCCGGGCTGGAATCTCCATCGACCACATTTCTAATGTCGAAAACATTTGGTTCTGGCAGGTCACGGCCCCAGTTGACACCGGTAATATGTTGATCGTTTTGATTTGCACCGCACACAAAGTCGTTGATTACAGCTGCACTGCGGTCAACAAATGTCGGAATGTTTAATTCAACCGGCCCGATAGAGCCTATATCACAACCGAGTTGTTTTTTAATCTCTTCAGCATCAGCCATTTCAAAGGGAGAAGCTATACCCGGTATTTTTTCTGCTTTGATGGGGTTGAGTTCATGATCTCCTCGTAATACCAGTGCAATTAGCTGGTTATCTTCTCCGCAGGCAATGAGTGTTTTAACTGTTTTTTCGACCGGTATGGAAAGGAATTCAGATATTTGATCGATAGTATGTTGACCCGGTGTTTCTACCGTTTCCAGAGTTTGTTCGGGTTCAGCACGCTGCTGGTTGCAAATAGCTTCAGCCATTTCCACATTTGCGGCATAATTGCTTTGATCTGAGAAAGCTATTGCATCTTCACCTGAATCGGCCAATACATGAAATTCGTTCGAAGCACTACCGCCAATTGAACCGGAGTCAGCATTTACCGGACGATACTTTAAACCGAATTGATCGAAAATCCTGCTATAGGTATCAAACATCTGGTCATAAGTTTGCTGTAAAGATTCCTGGCTGGTGTGAAATGAATAGGCATCTTTCATGAGGAATTCTCGAGCACGCATAATGCCGAAGCGGGGGCGTATTTCATCCCTGAATTTAGTTTGAATCTGATAAAAGTTTATGGGCAGCTGTTTATAGCTTTTTATTTCACGTCTGAACAAATCGGTAATGACTTCTTCATGAGTTGGACCTACACAATATTCCCTGTTATGCCGATCTGTTAAACGTAATAGTTCGGGGCCATACTGCTCCCACCGACCAGATTCCTGCCAGAGCTCTGATGGTTGTACTGCAGGCATTAATAATTCTAATGCACCAGCATTGTCCATTTCTTTGCGCACAATGGACTCTACTTTTCGTAAAATTCGTAAACCTAAGGGTAGCCAGGTATATAGACCGGAGGCTAGTCGCCTGATCAGTCCTGCACGCAGCATGAGTTGATGGCTTATAACTTCAGCATCGGCAGGTGTTTCTTTTAATGTGGATAGATGAAAACGACTGGTTTTCATAAAAAATATCTCAGGGTTAGGGAGCTGCTTGCAAAACGATGCGTCGAGTTTTGCTACTTATGAATTTCTTAAGAGGCTCAGGTGGTTAAAAAGTTTTTGTATTCCAGCCCCACATGGATCTTGCAGGGGCAGAAAATTCTATGTAAATTCGTTTGGTGCTTATGCCGTAAAGTTTGTTAAGGCAGGTGCACAGGCTATTGGATAACTCGGCAGTTTGGGATATTTGAAGGCCCAGACTTTTTAATTCACAAAAAGCCAAAGGTTCTTTTTTTCCTGCAAAAAGCATGTCTGGATTATGTTGTATAGAAACCATGACATAAGATTCAGGTTTATTCAGCCCCTTTGCCACTATTTTACTTAGCAGGTTAAGCTGGTTTGAATCGGTGTCAAGCACCTGATTACTGATTATGGATAAATATGGCATGCTCTTTATTTACAGTATTGTTTGATATCACTTTCGGTCTTTTTTCTTCGTTCGTCAATTTCTTTGTCAGATAAAGTTCGTTCAGTTCCATCTTTTTGTTTTATGCGAAGAGTATTACTGCGTGAAATAATATTTAAATCGATTTTAGCTTGTTCGCATATTTCATTATTGGATATTTTATCTTCTTCACTGTTCTTTTTTTGGGCGGCTTTATCGTCTGTCATTTCAGGTGTTTTTTCACTACCGTCAGAAAATCGAGGTAAGGGTTTACCTGGATTAGAAGGTGGGCGGCTAACATTTATTGTCTGAGATTTAGTCTGAGCAGGAGGAGTATCTCCATAATGAATATTTCCATTTTCATCAACCCATTTCTGGATGCCAGCAGCATAACTGTTACAGGCTATAAAAATAACAGGAATTAGAAATCGCTTCATGCAGATACCTTTTATTATAACGAGGCCTTAAATAGACCAAATTGTGTAAACTGAACTTCTTTATTGCTTTAATCGTGGATTATAGCAATAGTTTACGAATGATTATTAATCATGTCAGCAAGAAGTTGATAAATATAGCAAAATTTACTACCCGGTATATTAGTATTTAATGAAATACTGTAATAATTAATAGAAAGTCTGTAGTCATTCATAAAAATAATATATACTTACGTCCGTAATTTTATGGGGCCACGCTAAATGAGTGATAGACGATTAAAAGTATTTCATGCAGTAGCCAAGCTACTCAGTTTTACTAAAGCAGCTGAATCTTTACATATGACTCAACCGGCTGTGACCTTTCAAGTACGTCAACTGGAAGAATATTTTAATACCCGACTGTTTGACAGGACTCATAATAAGGTCAATTTGACCCCGGCCGGCAATAAAGTTTACGAATTCGCAGATAGAATTTTCGACCTTTATGATGAAATGGAAAATTCAGTGCGTGAGCTAACTGGTGAAATTTCCGGTGCTTTGACCATCGGCGCCAGTACCACAATTGCTGAATATATGCTGCCCACACTACTGGGTCAGTTTAAAGCTAAATACCCAGAGATCAATATTCGCCTTAAAGTGTCTAATACTGAAGGTATTGTTTCCATGGTTGAGCATAATGTGATTGACCTTGGTGTGGTAGAAGCCTCTGTTTCTAACAAAAACCTGATTGTTGAGATGTGCCATGATGATCAACTGGTCGTGGTGGCGCCGCCATCTCATGAATTGTCGAAACAATCTTTCCCGGTTAAGCCTGAGCAATTAAAAGCGTTACCATTTATTTGTAGAGAAGAGGGTTCTGGTACCCGTGAAGTTATTCTAGAATACCTTCAGGATAATGATATAAGCCATACAGAAATGAACTTTTGCCTGGAGCTGGGTAGTCCTGAGGCACTAAAAGGTGCAGTTGAAGCCGGCATGGGTATTTCAATACTGTCTCGCTCAACGATTGCCAAAGAGTTGAAACTTGGTACTCTGAGTGAAATTCAACTTGATCCTCCACTGAGTAGACCTTTCTCATTTGTGCGCCAACGTCAGAAGTTTCGTGTGCGAGTTATGGAAGAGTTGCTTGAATTTGCTAAGGCTTACTGTAAATCGGATGCCGAATAAAGCCTTGTGAGTAATGAGTTACAGCGACTTACCCACTTGATGGAGGGAATGAGTCATGAACATAAACGCAGTCTGGTTGATTTTGCTGAATATCTGAAGCAGAAATCTCAACAACCTTCGCAGAAGCTGGAACCTGAAGAAAAATTAAAACCACTTGTTCAGCCACGACCAGATGAAGAGAATATTATTAATGCCATTAAGCGATTGCGCGCATCTTTTTTCATGTTGAATACGGATGTTTTATTGAATGAGACCAGTTCTTTAATGACTCAACATATTGTTCAGGGACGAGATGCCGTTGAAGTGATCGATGATCTTGAAACTCTGTTTGATCAACACTACCAAAACTATCTGCAATCATGATTGATGTTTTTAAGCGCTGGTATCTGCGTAATTTTGCCAACCCTCAAACTGTTATTCTGGCGCTTATATTAGTCGTTGGCAGTGTGCTGATCATTGTCATGAGCAAGCACCTCATGCCAATACTGGTGAGCATTATTATTGCTTATTTATTTGAGGGAACAGTCGTTAAGCTGGGTCGTATTGGTGTCAACCGAACAATTGCGTCGAGTTTGATGACCGCGTTATTCCTGACATTGATCCTGTTATTGTTGCTGGTGTTACTGCCATTATTATCTGCGCAGATAAGTGACCTGTTTCGTGAACTTCCAGGAATGCTGGCAAAAGGTCAGAGCCTGGTATCTCAGTTACCACAGCGATATCCCGATTATGTCTCAGATCTACAGGTTCAGGAAGCGTTAGCGATTATCCGAAGTGAAATCACCAGTCTTGGGCAGCAAATAGTAACCTTGTCATTATCATCAGTTGTCGGTGTGATTACATTTTTTGTGTACCTGATTTTATTGCCTCTCATGCTATTTTTCTTTCTGAAGGATAAACACCTGATTCTGTACTGGTTGAGCCGGTTTTTACCTCAGGATCATGAGCTGGTACACGATGTGTGGATAGAGCTTAATCAAAAAATAGCCAGTTATGTGCGTGGGAAGTTTATGGAAATTGCTATAATTTGGGTGGCAACCTATATCGGGTTTGCATTCATGGGCTTGAACTATGCGATGTTATTGAGCCTGCTGGTTGGATTATCGGTGATTGTTCCTTACGTGGGTGCAACCGTGGTGACTATTCCGGTAATGATCATTGCTTTCTTCCAGTTTGGAACGGATTCTATGTTTGGATATACCATTTTGATTTACGGCATTATTCAGTTTCTGGATGGAAACTTACTGGTTCCCTTACTGTTCTCAGAAGTTGTTAATCTTCACCCGGTAGCCATTATTGTTGCTGTCGTATTTTTTGGTAGTTTATGGGGGATCTGGGGTGTATTTTTTGCTATTCCTCTGGCCACTTTGATTCAGGCAGTACTTAATGTGTGGCCTTCTCAACGGCAACTTTCCTCAAAGATAAGTACCTAAAAAACTTTTCACCACGAAGGCACGAAGAGCACGAAGGAAAACAAAATTTATGAATGTGCCTGCTTCATTGGTACAGTTCAAAGCTTATGAAGGCGGTAAGCCTGAATAAACAGCTTTCTGTTCTTCGTGCATTCGTGGTGCAAATCTTTTAATCGAAGTTTTGCACAGCTTCCAGAACTTCCGCAACATGCCCTTTAACTTTTACTTTTCTCCATTCCTGGATTAATACTCCGTTTGTATCGATCAAAAAAGTACTGCGCTCAATGCCCAGATATTCTTTTCCGTACAGTTTTTTTAATTTGATGACATCAAATTGTTTGCAAAGAGACTCATCTTCATCTGATAGCAGTTCAAAAGGATATTCCTTCTTGGCTTTAAAGTTTTCATGTTTTCTGATGCTGTCTCTGGATACGCCGAGAATAATGGTATTTGCTTTTTCAAAGTCCTTGATGAAATCGCGAAAATCACCACCTTCAGTAGTACAGCCGGGAGTGTTGTCCTTCGGATAAAAATATAGCACTACATTTTTACCCTGATAACAGGAAAGACTGATGTTTTGATCACCGGTTGCAGGGCGTGTGAAATCTTTAATTTTTTGACCGATTGCTGGAACTGACATAATTAATCTCTTTATAAGTATTATTTGTTCTGTTTTAACACTGTTTGCTTGTGTAATAGTGGCAGTCTTTATACCATACTCTGCTTAATATTTTACACACAGTTGTGAGGCAATAATTATGCTTAAAGGAAGTTTAGTGGCGTTAGTCACACCGATGCAAGATGGTGGGAATATCGATTATTCTAAACTTGAAAAGTTGATCGATTTTCATGTGCAGCAGGGCACTCACGGATTAGTGATCGCGGGTACTACCGGCGAGTCTGCGACGATGGATATCAATGAACATTGTGAGTTTCTAAATCGTGCACGCGAAATGATTAATAAACGCCTGCCAATGGTTGCAGGAACCGGTGCAAACTCTACTTCTGAAGCTATTTCATTAACTCAATGTGCTAAAAAGGCTCAGGCCGATGCGGCTTTGCTGGTAACCCCTTATTACAATAAACCAACTCAGGAAGGTTTGTATTTACACCATAAAGCGATAGCAGAAGCGGTAGATATTGATCAGCTTTTATATAATGTTCCGGGGCGTACAGCTTGTGACATGCTGCCAGAAACAGTGCAGCGCTTATCTTTAATTAAAAATATTATAGGTGTTAAGGAAGCGACGGGTGACTTACAGAGGATGCACCAGATTAAAAGCATGGTTGCTGATGACTTCCTGTTGTTGAGTGGAGATGATGCCACCGGTTGTCAGTTTATTTTGCAAGGAGGGCATGGAACAATTTCGGTGACCGCTAATGTGGCTCCCGCACAGATGTCCCGGATGTGTGAAGCGGCGCTGGAAGGTAACGAGCAGGAAGCTGTAAAAATTGATCAGCAAATTGCTGAGTTACATAAGGTTTTGTTTGTAGAGGCTAACCCTATCCCGGTCAAATGGGCTGTCAGCAAAATGGGGCTATGTGAAAATATTTTCCGTTTACCCATGACGCCTTTAGATAAAAAATATCATGAGCAGGTTTTAAGCGTGCTTAAATCAACAGGAATATTATGAATAAATATAAGTTTTTAATCTTGCTTGCTTGTGGTTTGTCACAACTTGCCTGTAGTACTAATTCTGATGAAGGAATAAATTATAGTGACAGTGTTATTACCCCGACACTGGAAATTCCTCCTGATTTAATTGGTAGGGAATCAGATAAAAATTTAGTTTTACCCGGTTCAAAAGTGGGTACTACAGATAATGCTGGCCGTTTTGTAGAAACAGGTAATTTAAATACAGATAATGCACCCAATCAGTGATTGTATTCGTCAGATGAATCTTTTCGAACGATGAGGTCAAGTTCGATTCAATGATGTTAGCTTCTCTGGGCAGCGGTAGCAAAGGTAATGCTACGCTTGTTCGTTGTGAAAATACCTGTGTTTTAATCGACTGTGGTTATTCGTTACTGCAATTTGAGAAACGAATGCAGAAGATTTCAATTTCAGCCCATGATATCAGTGCTATTTTGGTGACCCATGAGCATTCTGATCATGGTGCAGGTATTTTAAAGTTATCCAGAAAATACTCTATTCCTGTCTGGACAACAGTGGGTACGGCTCGTGCTTTATCATTGGAAAATTATCAGGTCATCACGGGTGGTGTCGAGTTTTCTATTGGTGAAGATCTTAAGATCCTTGCGGTGACGGTTCCTCATGATGCTGCAGAACCTGTCCAGTTTGTATTTACTCAACTATCTTCTGGCCGAAAGCTGGGGGTGTTGACCGATACGGGGCACATAACTACCCATATGAAACAGGCATACGATGGTTTGCATGGTCTGTTGCTTGAATTTAATTATGATGAAAAGATGTTACAAAATGGTCCCTATCCAGCCAGTTTAAAGCGCAGGGTTTCGGGTCAGCGAGGTCATTTGTCTAATGTTCAATCTTTAGGTTTGTTGCAACAAATTGATACCAGTAAGCTGGACTGTCTGGTTGCCGCTCATATCTCTGAAAAAAACAATTCAACAGATATTGTTGATGAATTATTGCAGCAAAATACGCAAGGGTATGCTCCTGTTCTGGCAACTCAGCAACAAGGGTTTGAGTGGATACAGGTATGAAAATTTCTCAGCTGAAATGTATTCTTGTACTTGTGGGTTTGCTGATGGCTACAATGTCAATTGCAGATCAGCACTCTGATGAAAGCCGGTTGCTAAAAAAATGGGGTTTTCAATTCAATGCGAAAGGCCTGCTGATGTTTAATTTAGCGCCTCAGGAAGCCCGGAAATATCGTCCCTGGAACCCGGATCTATCAAATTATCTGGCCTTCACTCCAGAAGTAAACTCTCCTAAAACTCTAGATCCATTAATAATCAGTTCCAAAAATAAAAACAATCCTTAGCAATGAACTGGTTGAACAGGATTAAAGGGTCATTTTACACCCTGTTTTTTATTGTATTAAATGTAATCTATTTAGTCATAGAGTTGTCTTTTAATGCCCGTATACTGGATGTATCGGCTGCATTTTCTCCCACTACAGATTTTCATCAGCTGGAGATTTACGGCCGGAGTATTTCTGCTTCGGGGGCGACCCTGTTTGCCTGGCGTCTGTTTATACCGTCATGGTCATCAATAAGTTTATTCAAGATTATACTGAAGTTCTTTCTGATTACCCTTGTCGTTTTTCCAGTAATTTTTATTGGTCAAAAAAATCTGGTGGATAACCTGGTTGATCAATCCTCAAATGAAACCCGACGTACAGCTGAAATTTTAAATCTATTGAAATATGGCGTTGCTAACGGTTTTGTAGAGATAGAAGAGTTGTCGGTAGATGAACTGGTGTTGCAGACAGCCGAAGGTAAAATGTTTATCACGCTTTCGGGCTTGCTGGCGTATAACTCAAACAATATGAGGGAAGTTTTGGAGAGGGAACTTGAGAAAATTGCAGGTTATGCCATTGCTACTCAGCAAACTGAGGTTAGTTCTCAGCTGTATAAAGGTTATCTTTTTGTGAGTAAGCAGATACTGAACCAGTATAAAGATTATCAAAAAATGGTTGATAGGCTGGAGAGTCGTCAATCTCTCTCATATAGTGAGGCGATAACGCTCTATCAAAATGCCATGAATACAGCGCTTCTTCAATGGCTCGATTATCAGCACTTAATCGAAGACAGTAGTGGTATTGCTGAAATATCCTCAAACCAGGTGTCCTCAATACAGTACCTGTTAATGACTTCACAGCAGAGAGTTAATAACTGTAAAAATCGTGGTTGTTTTGATGATGCTATGCAGCAATTTCAGTTGCGACTTGCTCAGCAACTAGGTTTTTACAGCCCGGTATCAGATTGGTGTCAACGGTTTGAGAGTGAAGGGTTGAAATTGAGTTGCTTAAAGGATGGTAGAGATATTCACAATAAAATTTATGAATTACGTCAATTGACGTTGGCGGTGAATGCCGGGTTAACCAAAGTTTATGACACGAAACTGGAGTTTCTAAAGAGTATAGATTTTAGGTCTAATGTTTTCTCACTGTTGAAGCAGCGGGGAGTAAGAACAGATGCTTCCTGGACTTTTGATCAGCACGAAATAATGTTGGCGGATATTAGTGCGCAACTGGACAGAAAATATTTAGATGAGTACGCACTCTCTGTTCAAAATAAATTTGCTACTGATTTAAAGTCTCGTAGCGAATTAACTGAATTTAGTCAGATACAGAAAATGCAAAACTATTTTGCACAGGCTTTTGGTGAGTTATATGATCAGCCAGTGAAGCTTAATCTTACGCTGCAACAGTTTGAAGATAGTCATATTGCGCCGGCTTACTTTATTAAATTTACTGCTTTATTGAATAAGCTAAAGGCTGATGAGAAATGGTATGAGGTCGATGCACCCTATGAGCAGTCAGGTAAAACAAGTCTGAGAAATTTGGTAATTCCAGCTGTAGCGATTGCTTTCTCATTGATTTTTGGGCTGCTAAATTTTATCAATTTAATTCTTAATCTATTATTTTTATTGATACAGGAAAAGTTCTGGATACGCTGGGTTGGGTTTGTCGGACTGAGTGCCTTTATCCTGATGATGCCAGTGCGTCATGAGTATCAGATTTACAGTCAGCCTGCATATGTTGACCTGTTATCTGAAACTCATAAAAATTATGGGCATTGGGCTGGTGCTCTTGATTGGGTCGCTAAAACAGAACCTCTGGTTTACCCTATGGGTAACTTATTACGCTATCACTTGCTTGATGGATTTGGTTTCGATTAATACAGGGTAAATGTATGGATAGTTTATTATTCATTGGTGGATTTCTTGCGCTGATTGTTTGTCTGGTTAGCTGGCGATTTGTTCACCAGATTAAGCGAAAACGTATCGTGTCTGGTTTTATATGGAGTACTCAGGCAGTAATGATGTTTGCCATTTTTATGGTGGTTTTGCTGGTATATTCAAACTTGCATACATATCAGCGCCTGACTTATGAATCGACTATTGCGAATGTATACGTGCGCCAGCTAGAGTCGCAGAAATATCAGCTAGCATTATCTTATTCAGAGCAGGACAAAGATCAGCATTACTATGTGTTAGAAGGTGATCAATGGCAGCTTGATGCTCGTATTTTAAAGTGGAAAGGGTGGGCTAATCTATTGGGCTTGGATAGCTATTATCAGCTAGATCGGTTGAGTGGGCGATATGATGATGTGGAACAGGCTAGACAGCGGTTGCCGGTAATTCATGACCTGTCTCCCCAGTCGCAAGGTCTTGATATATGGAAGTTAAAAAAGTTGTTTCAAAGTAAGCTGAGTTTTGTAGATACGCTATTTGGTCAGGGCATTTTTATGCCGATGATTGATGGGGCTCACTTCAAGGTGTCCATAGGGCAAAGCGGATTACTGGTCAGGCCTGTTAACGACGCAGCTAAAACATCGGCTTTGTAAATAAGCCCGTTTTTTCAGTTGAAGTAGTAACAATATTGCACAGTTTAATTGCGCAATATTTATTGATTTTAGAGGTCTTTATCGTGCTCGATCAATGCGTAAGCTGAATGGTTATGGATAGACTCAAAATTTTCTGACTCGAGTATGTAGCTACGAATTCGGTCATCCTCATTGAGTTTTGTTGCGACATCACGAACCATATCTTCTACAAATTTTGGGTTGTCATATGCACGCTCAGTGACAAATTTTTCATCAGGTCTTTTTAGTAGACCATATAACTCGCAAGATGCCTGCTTTTCAACCAGCTCGATAATTTCTTCAATCCAGATAAAGCCATCAGTTTTGACATTAACCGTAACGTGCGAGCGCTGATTATGTGCACCATAATCTGAAATAGACTTTGAGCAGGGGCACAGACTTGTTACTGGGATTTGAATTTTGATTCGAGTCTGGGTGATGCCATCTTCAATTTCACCAATCAGGCTGACATCGTAATCCAGGAGTGACTCAACGCCTGTAACAGGGGCTTTTTTGTTGATGAAAAATGGAAAATTCATCTCGATGTAACCAGATTGTGCTTCCAGCAATTCTGACATTTCGATTAGCATTTCCTTAAATGACTTATTGGAAATCTCTTTTTCATGATCGTTGAGTATTTTGACAAAACGAGACATGTGAGTGCCCTTAAAATGGTGGGGCAGAAAAACATACATGTTGAATGTGGCGATGGTATGTTGGAGTCCATCTGATCGATCTTTTACCACGACAGGGTGTCGAATATCTTTAATGCCGACTTTATTGATCGCTATTTTGCGTTTATCAGCACTTCCCTGAACGTCTGGAATTTCTGAGTTGGCAGTTTGATTCATATTAATACCTTAATGTCAGTGTTATTTGCTGAAGCAATTATAACAGCTGATAAAAATAAACGATGTATGTAGTTGGGGGTAACAAATAAAGGGTAACAGGTTAGCTGTTACCCTTTATTTAAAATTGAGCAGATGGTTTTTAACTACATCCTTTCGGACGTGGTAAACCAGCTATTTTATTGGCGCATTTGATTAGCCCTGTTGGGAATAATGAGTAGATATACTTTTGATCACTGCGATCTTTTCCGTATTTTTTCTTCATAAGTTTAGAAAAAGCACGGGGTTCGCAAACGACACCATTATCCTGAAAATGTTCACGGGCCATATTGATGATGTCCCAGTGTTCTTCAGTTAGTTCGTTAACCTTCTCATTTTTAGCAACTTCATGTGCTAGTTCCGGACTCCATTCGTCCAGATTTTCTAACCAGCCAGCTTCGCTCAACTGAATAGTTTGATCATTAACTATTGCTTCCATAATAACCTCTCGTAAAAATACCTGAGTAAAAAACTCAGGTATTCTATAGTGACTGGTAATAAATATTACTTACCAATCAAGTGGGTATAGTCGCTACTGTTAAAAATTAAACAGGTGTTACGTTCTCAGCTTGTAAACCTTTAGCGCCATCGGTGACACTCATGGTGACCTTCTGGCCTTCTTTGAGGGTTTTGTGACCATCGCTATTGATGACACTGAAATGAACAAAGACATCTTGTCCACCATCCTGTGAAATAAACCCAAAACCTTTGGAATCGTTAAACCACTTCACAGTACCAGAAACTAAATCAGACATAATTTTCTCTTTTTAATGTTATAAAAACTTTAACTCGCCATGAAAAACAGCGAGTTAGCGTTATTGTATGCGAGAAATATTAGTGATAGCAATGGAAAATTGCAGGAGATATGGCAAATAGGCTATAAAAAACCCTATTATTAAAGAATTACTGTAAAAGAATTTCCTTTACTGCAAATATTTTGTTATTTACAGTCTGATAACAATCCTTTTTACGAATTAATAATAGATTTAATTCTGTCGCTAAGTTGTTCAATATCAAGCTTATTTTGCTGTAGTACCTGATCTCGTGTGCCTTGCTCAGGAAAACTATCTTTTAATCCGTTTAAACTGCATTTTACATTCAGGTCGTGCTGGCTTAAAAACTCATTCACAGCGCTGCCTGCGCCTCCTGATTCTGCATTATCTTCAAGACAGAAAAAATGACTATGGTTTTTACTTAGCTCTATCAGGCGTTGTTCATCCAGAGGTTTTACAAAACGCATATTAATGACAGTACAATCAAATTGCTCAGATAATTCTGTGGCTATTTTCAGGAAAGGCCCAAATACTAAAATGGCAATATTTTTACCGTCATGAATAAGTTCAGATTGTGCAATCGGGATGCTTTTACTGGTATTGATTAAATCGGTTTTTATGCAATTATCACGTGGGTAACGTACTAAAGCTGGACCGTCATAATCAAAGCCAGTATTGAGTAAAGCGAATAAATCATCTGTATTTGCAGGCGTCATGATCAACATGTTGGGAATGCATCTGCAAAAACTGAGGTCAAAATTTCCGGTGTGAGTTGCACCATCGGCACCGACTATGCCTGCTCTATCGACGGCAAATAGCACGTTTAAGTGCTGGATAGCGACATCGTGAACTAACTGATCATATGCACGCTGGAGAAATGTTGAATAGATGGCAACGACTGGTTTTAACCCATCTATTGCCATGCCGGCAGCTAGTGTGACTGCATGTTGTTCAGCGATGGCTACATCATGAAAACGTTCTGAATATCGTTGAGAAAATTCAACCAGTCCTGAGCCTTCTCGCATAGCGGGAGTGATGACATGCAGCTTGTGATGCTCCTGTGCTTTTTGCACTACCCAGGATGAAAAAGCCTGAGTGTAGGATTGCACCTTTTCTTTAGGCGTATTGTTAACGGTTTTTCCTGATGAAATATCAAAAGGGCCAGTGCCATGAAAACGACAGGAATCCAGTTCTGCCGGTTCGTAGCCTTTACCTTTTTTGGTGACTATGTGTAATAGTCGCGGGCCTTCAATTTTTTGCAGATTAGACAGTAGTTGCATTAAATTTGGTAAGTCGTGCCCGTCGATGGGGCCAAAGTAAGAAAAACCCATTTCTTCAAATAAAGTACCGGGTACGACCATACCTTTAATGTGTTCTTCGGCACGTTTAGCCAGTTCCCAGGCGCTTGGAATTTGAGATAATACTTTTTTACTGCCGGCTCTCATGTGTGAGTAAAAGCTTCCGGATAATATGCGTGACAGGTATTTTGACATGGCTCCCACGTTAGGTGAGATAGACATTTCATTGTCATTTAAAATAACCAGCAAGTTTGTGTCGAGGCTGCCTGCATGATTTAAAGCTTCAAATGCCATGCCGGCCGACATACCGCCATCGCCGATAATAGCCACAATTTGACGAGAAATATTCTGTGCTTTTGCGGCTATAGCCATGCCGAGAGCTGCACCGATAGAAGTGCTGGAGTGGCCTACTCCAAAATGATCATATTCTGATTCGGATGTTTTAGGGAAACCTGACATGCCTCCCTGTTGACGCAAGTCATCCATTTGATGTTTTCTTCCGGTCAAAATTTTATGCGGATAACATTGATGACCTACATCCCAGACCAGGCGGTCATCGGGCGTATTGTAGAGATAATGCAGGGCAATAGTTAGCTCTATAGCCCCAAGACCGGATGCAAGGTGACCGCCTGTTTTAGCTACCGATGTTATGAGGTATTGCCTGAGTTCGCTGGCCAGTTTGGGTAACTGTTGTGCATCGAGCAATCGTAAATCACTCGGATCATCGATGCTATTTAGTATTGGATATTGTGAAGTTGGCATGCTTTACAGGCTTTTAGTGGCGACGTTGCACGAACCAGTGCGAAATAGAGCGAAGTATATCTGCTTCTGCACCAAAACAGTTAATGGCTTCCAGAGCCTGTTGATGTAGCTCAAGTGCTTTTTCCCGTGCCGGTTGAAGACCCATAATGGCAGGGAAGGTTGGTTTATCGAGGCCGGCATCTGACCCTTGTGGTTTGCCTAATGTTTCGGTATCGCTAATCACATCCAGAATATCGTCCTGAACCTGGAATGAAAGGCCAATTTTTTTAGCGTAACAATCTAATGCTTCAAAATGGGTGTCCGTAATGCTATCTGAGGTGAGAGCGGCCGTCTGAATACAGGTTCGAATTAAAGCACCTGTTTTATGAATATGCATGGTTTCGAGTTCAGTGATATTAATTTCTTTACCGACAGAAGCCAGGTCAATGGCCTGACCGCCTGCCATACCTCGAGATCCTGAGAATAATGCCAGTTTTTCTATCATCTCCAGACGCCGTGATGCATCAGAAGTCATCTCCGGATCATGAGTCAATATGTAAAAAGAAAGCGCCTGCAAAGCGTCTCCAGCGAGGATCGCTGTTGCTTCGTCAAACTGTTTATGACAAGTGGGTTTGCCACGGCGCAAGTCATCGTCATCCATGGCAGGTAAATCGTCATGGATGAGTGAGTAGGCATGAATAATTTCGATTGCAGCAGCGATGCCATCAACTTTTTCCAGAGGAATGCCCAGTGTGGATGCGGTTGCATAAACCAGCACAGGTCGTACACGTTTTCCACTGCCTAAAACGGAATAGCGCATTGCCTGGTGCAGGCTGACAGGATTTAGTGTGTCAGCGGGAAGCCAGTGTTCCAGTGCCAGATCAACCCGTTGCTTGTATTCCAGCAATAGCTTGTCAAAAGTTTGCTGATTAACCATTCTGTTCATCAAATGGTAGTGTTTTTTGCAATCCGTTTTGTTCAATCAATTGATTAACTTTGAGTTCGGCAGAGCTCAATGCATCTTGACAGTTTTTAGCCAGCTGAATACCCTTTTCAAACTGTTTTAAAGAATCTTCCAGACCCAGCTCTCCATTCTCCATCTTTTGCACTATTTGCTCCAGATTCTGTAGAGATTTTTCAAAATCTTTGATGCTCTTTTCAGACGATGACATATCTTGTGTTCAGGTTTAGGGAAGGCGGTATTATAAGAGACCTTTACGTGGATAGCGAGAGGCCAGATGATTTTGGCTGCACACTGGATAAATTAAAAAACATCGAGTGTGTCTTCCAGGTGACTGACTGGAATCAGTTTCATTTTTTTATAAATATCTTTACGAGGTTTGTTGGCGGCAGGAATAATTGCTGTTTCAAAACCGTGTTTACTGGCTTCTTTCAGGCGTTCTTCTCCGTTTGGTACAGGTCGTATTTCACCTGATAAACCGACTTCGCCAAATACCAGTAAGCGGTTGCTAACGGGTTTATCTCTATAGCTGGATAAAATGGCCAGTATTACTGCCAGATCGGCTCCAGTTTCGCTGATACGTACACCGCCTACTGCATTGATAAATACATCCTGATCATATAAAGGTATGCCGCCATGGCGCTGCAATACGGCCAGCAGCATGGCCAGACGATTGGCTTCAAGCCCGACACTGATGCGACGTGGATTGCCCAGATGGCTTTCTGTTACAAGTGACTGAATTTCCACCAGAATAGGGCGGGTTCCTTCACGAGAAACCATGATAATACTGCCCGCGACAGGTTTTTCATGAGTGGATAAAAATATGGCCGAGGGGTTTGAGACTGTTTTCAGGCCCTCGTCAGTCATTGCAAAAATACCGATTTCATTGACTGCTCCAAAGCGGTTTTTTACGGCACGAATTACACGGTATCGGGTTGAGCTGTCGCCTTCAAAATACAACACTGTATCAACCATGTGTTCGAGTACTCTTGGCCCTGCTAATTGACCCTCTTTAGTGACATGGCCTACCAGAAAAATGGCAATATTATGTTGTTTGGCCAAGCGAACCAGTACCGCTGTGCTTTCGCGAATCTGACTGATAGAGCCGGGCGCTGACTGAAGGCTATCAGTATAAACTGTCTGGATGGAGTCAATGACGATGACAGTGGGTTTTAAATTGACTGCATGTGAAATAATTTCTTCTACGCAGGTGGAGCTGAGTAACTGTAGTTTATCTCTGGGTAAGCCCAGTCTTTTTGCTCTGAGGTTGACCTGTTGTAATGATTCCTCGCCGGTCACATATAAGGTATTTAATTGCTGGCTGACCAGAGTCAGGCATTGTAATAAAATCGTTGATTTTCCAATGCCGGGGTCGCCCCCCAATAATACAACTGAACCATGCACCATGCCACCGCCAAGAACTCTATCCAGTTCATCGATCTGGCTACTGAAACGGGCTGTAACGTTATCGGGAACGTCATTTAAGGTGACTACGTCTGTTGTGGTTTTGTGTTCGGTCCAGTTCCCTCTGTTTCTATGAGAGGTTGCGACAGATTTGATTTCCTCAATGCAGTTCCAGCCCTTGCACTCGGGGCATTGTCCGGCCCACTTATTTAAAGTGGTGGCGCATTGCTGGCACTGGTATTGAGTTGTTGCTTTAGCCATTGAGCTGCTGCGGTTTGATGCGTACTGTTTTGATCATATTGTTTTTGGTATGCATGATTTCCAGCGGGTAATTGGCTATTTTCAGGCTGGTACCAGCTTCTGGTATCATTTCAAGGTGTTCGATAATTAAACCGTTTATGGTTCGTGGTCCGCTAGTAGGCAATTTCATCTTAAGTTGACTGTTGATGTCTCGAACATGAGTACTGCCCTCAATTAGATAACTTCCATCAACTTCTTGATAAAATGGACTGTGTGTCGCTTTGGGGTCAGTGGTAAATTCTCCTACAATTTCTTCAAGAATATCTTCCAGTGCGACCAGGCCCTGGATATCTCCATATTCATCCACCACAAAGCCTACACGATGTTTATGTTGTTGAAAGTTTATGAGTTGGGTGGTGAGAACCGTGCCTTCGGGAATAAAATAAGGTTCGCGTGTTATTTCCTTCAGTGATTCAGGGGTGAAGTTATCGGATGCTACTAAAGGAAGGATTTTACGCATTAATGCTACACCGATAATATTGTCGACAGTTTCTGAGTAGACGGGAATGCGGATATAGGGTAGTCGGGTGATTTGATCGATAGTGTCATCCCAGTCATCTGCCAGGTCGATTCCTGAAATTTCACTTCTGGGGATCATAATGTCATCGACTTTAACTTTTTCCAGATCGAGAATACTGATTAACATGTCACGGTGAGAGTCTGGAATCAAACCGGCTGTTTCAGACACAGCAATGCGCAATTCTTCAGAATTCAACGCATCGATATGACTGTTTTTTTTGCTGTTATATTTAAACAATCTTAGAATTTGTTTGACCAGCCAGTTTATGAAGATAATAAATGGCAGTAATATTTTTAGTAAGGGTTTGTAGACGTAGGATGCCACGAAAGCAATTGATTCAGGGTTGTTGGCAGCCAGAGTTTTCGGGGTGACTTCAGCAAATAATAATAAAATAATAGTCAGCAGGCCGGTCGCAACGGCAATGCCAGTGTCTCCATACAGGCGATAACCAATAAAGGTCGCGAGTTGGGTTATTAATATATTGATGAAATTGTTGCCCAGCAGAATCAGGCTAATTAATTGATCTGGGTTCTTTAATAACTCTAAAGCTCTCTTAGCACCGCCATTATTTTTATCAGCCTGGTGTTTGAGTTTATACCTGTTCAGGCTCATCAGGCCCGTTTCGGAGCCGGAGAAAAAAGCAGAAAGCATGACTAGAATCACAAGTGCAGAAAATAGAAAGCTGATTGGAATTTCGTTCACTGAATGAAACCGGTTTTAGTTTTATTAATGATTAGGAGTTTGAGGTAATTATAAACTCAAGCACTAGCTTGCTGCCAAAGTAGGCTAACATGATGAAAATAAAAGCTGTCAGGGTCCAGCGAATGGCTAACTTGCCGCGCCAGCCAAATTTAAAACGTCCAAATAATAACGTTGCCAGAATAACCCAGCCGATCATGGATAATATTGTTTTATGAACCAGATGTTGAGCGAATAAATCTTCCATAAAGAAGAAACCGCTGATAAGTGCAGTGGTTAGAAATATAAAGCCAAATCCAAGCATCTGGAATAACAGGGTTTCCATGTCATGCATTGGGGGTAAAAACCTGATGAATCCACCCGGATGATGAGAACGAATAGCATGATCCTGATAAGCCAGTGCGATTGCCTGTAAAGCGCTTAACATGATGAGACTGTAAGCAATGACAGAAATCATGATATGTCCATGGATAAATTGACTGCTGGCATTCATTATGGGCTGAGTTGTTGGTGTAAATAGAACTAATATTGTAGTAAGACCGCTGACAGGGAACATAATTATGCCGAGACTTTCTAAAGGTCTATACAGGCTGCTGATCAGGATCTGTATGCTCACTAGCCAGCTTATTAAGCAAAATGCAGTGAAGAAGCCAAGATGTAGTACTCCTGGCTCGGGGTAAATGAGTTGTTTTAAAAAAATAACATGCAGCACAGAGCCGACTAAAGCTGGAGATAGCTGTAACCAGCGCAATGAAGATTTAGTTTTTCCGAGATTCTGGTAAATCAGAATCGCTGAAAGGCTATAACATATAAAGATGAGGAAGCTAGCAAAAAACACTATTTAGAAATGATAAGAATAAGCTGTTGATCTACTATTCTAGCTCAATTTTTTGATAAGTAGAAGTGTGTTAAAGCTTAATCTATAACTTCAATTTGAAGTGAGTAGAGTTAAGGTGGTGGAAATTTATAGATTTATACAGGAAATAAATACATGATTCACTTATCTATGAGACGATTGAAAATTTTAATATAACTCTATTTTAAATCAGACTATTGGAGTTGTGAGTAGGTAGCAGGAAGCTATATTAGAGCATATTTTTTAGAATATGCTTAAATTTTTACCTAATATGAGATTTGATTTTTCTTGAACTGAGTCACAGTTTTAAAAAATGCCATTTGTTTTGTGAATAATCAATATGCAGTCAAATGAAAAAAAATGATATTTTGTGGTTTTTTTGGAAGGAAATTTATTTAAAGATGCTTTATTCTTGATGATAATTTGTCGGGTATAGTGTTACAGGACTTTATTGGCGTTTAAAACTGTGCATACCTTATTAAATCAATACAGAAGTTTTTTTAGTAATAACATAAAATTAGAGTGCCATAGTAGATCTGATGCCTGAAGTGATTCAAGGTGTTGGTTAAGCTAAATAATAAAATATTATGCAAATCAAAATATTAGGTTGGTCAGGTGGAATAGGAGCGGGTCTTCGCACTACATCATTCCTTGTGGATGATGATGTGTTAATAGATGCCGGTACTGGCCTGGGTGACTTGCCATTGAATCAGATGACAGGGATTCGCCATATCTTTATAACCCATTCCCATATGGACCATATTGTAGGGCTTCCTTTGCTGGCAGACAGTATGTTTGGGGTTCATGAAGAGCCTATAGTGATTCATGCCCAGGAAAAAACCATTAAAGCATTGAAGGCTCATATCTTTAACTGGGTTATCTGGCCTGATTTTTCCGAATTACCTAATAAAGATAATCCCTGTATTCGATTTGACGTAATGAAACCCGGTGAAAAAATAACTATTCGTCAGCGGGAAATAGAAATGATTCCGGTTAATCATACTGTTCCGAGCGTTGGTTATTGTGTGCAGGGTAATAGAGGAGCTGTCGTATTTAGTGGCGATACCACTACTAATGATACTTTGTGGTCAAGCATGAATAAGTATGAAAAAGTGGATTTATTTTTTGTTGAATCGGCTTTTGCTAACCTTGATCTGGAAATTAGTCGAATATCCAAGCACTACTGTCCTCAATTACTGGCTACTGACCTGAAAAAGCTAAATCATCGTCCTGAAATCTGGCTCACTCATTTTAAACCGGGAGATGAGAATTTAATTTTTCAGGAGTGTGTTGATTTAATGCCTGATTTTTCAATAAATAGGCTGTCGGGCGGTGAAGTATTTAAGTTGTAGTATGGTTAAGTTTATTACTGCAATATTCCTTTGGGTACGTTAAAACCGGTAATTTCACATCAACTTAAACTTCTTTAATCTCAAGTTGGTATGAATTTTACAGATGACTCATCTTTTTCCTCATCGTTCTCCTTACTTTTCCAAAATTTACAATTGAATCGGGTATACTGCCCATCTTGTTTTGCTGAATATCAATTCCTATGTTTGAAAACTTATCTGAACGCCTCAGTCGCACGGTAAAAAATTTACGTGGTCAGGGGCGCCTGACTGAAGACAATATCAAAGATACCTTACGTGAAATCCGCATGGCTTTACTGGAAGCCGATGTGGCTCTACCAGTTATTCGAAGTTTTATTGACCAGGTACGGGAAAAAGCGTTGGGACAGAATGTTCTGAACAGTCTGTCACCTGGACAATCTCTGGTTAAAGTCGTTAATGATGAGTTAGTGCAGATTATGGGAGCTGAATTTGATGCTCTTAATCTGAATAATAAACCGCCTGTGGTCATTCTTATGGCTGGTTTACAGGGTGCAGGTAAAACCACCACCGTGGCTAAACTGGCTCGACGATTAATAGAGCAGGATAAAAAGCACGTCATGGTCGTGAGTGCTGACGTTTATCGTCCAGCGGCTATAGAGCAGCTAAAAACATTGGCGGGTGAAGTAAATGCAGTGTTTTTCCCCAGTGACCCATCACAGAAACCAGTAAAAATTACCCAGGCTGCAGTAGATGCAGCACGTAAGCAAAATGCAGATGTATTGATCGTGGATACGGCTGGTCGTTTACATATAGATGAACAAATGATGGATGAAATTAAAGCTATTCATCGAGTGGCTGATCCATCAGAAACCCTGTTTGTGGTTGACAGTATGACCGGTCAGGATGCCGCTAATACTGCTAAAGCATTTGGTGATGCTCTACCGCTAACGGGTGTGGTGTTAACCAAAACAGATGGTGATGCACGAGGTGGTGCTGCGTTATCGGTACGCCAGATCACCGGAAAACCGATTAAATTTATTGGTTCTGGTGAAAAAACAGATGCGCTGGAAGTCTTTCACCCGGATCGAATAGCATCCCGAATTCTGGGAATGGGCGATATTCTTTCGCTGGTGGAGGATGCGCATCAAAAGGTAGATCAGGATAAAGCTAAAAAGCTGGTTCAAAAAGTACGTAAAGGAAAAGGCTTTGATCTTGAAGACCTGAGAGATCAATTCACCCAAATGGAAAATATGGGTGGCTTATCCAGCTTGATCGATAAATTACCCGGTGTCGGTGGAAATATTTCCAAGCAACTGGAAAATCCTGAGCATAAAAAACAGATGAAACGCATGGTTGCGATCATCGATTCGATGACTCCTTTGGAGCGTCGAAAACCTGAGCTCATCAATGGTTCGCGTAAACGTCGTGTGGCGAATGGTTCAGGTACCCAGATCCAGGATGTAAATCGTTTACTTAAGCAACATAAGCAAATGCAAAAAATGATGAAAAAAATGGGGAATAAAGGGGCTATGCGCGGAATGATGTCGGCGATGAAAGGCAAAATGCCTCCGGGAATGCCCTTTTAATAACGATCAATCCCTATTTATTTTGATATTCACTGAAAATATCCGCTTTCGGCTCTTCACAAACTAAACTTTATGGGTACAATACTCGGTTTCCTGACCCCGCTGGTTAGGCGGTTTGCTATTGTCTGATGACAGCTAAGAGGTTTTTTATATATGGTTTCTATTCGTTTGGCTCGTGGTGGCTCTAAAAGACGTCCGTTTTATCACATTGTTGTGAGTGACAGTCGTCGTGCACGTGATGGTCGTTACATTGAACGCATTGGTTTTTATAACCCGGGTGCTACTGGAGATGCTGAAGGCTTACGCCTTGATACTGATCGAGTTGACTACTGGGTTTCCAAAGGTGCTCAACCTTCAGATCGCGTTTCGGCTCTGATTAAAACTGTTTCTAAAGCAGTAGCTGTAGCAGCTTAATTACAGTTAATATTTTTCTCTGAAAAAACATGTCACCCGGTGATGATGACCTGATGGAATTAGGTCATATTGTTGGAGTACATGGTGTAAAAGGACAGGTTAAGGTTTTTTCAAACACCAGTCCCAGAGAAAATATAGTGAAGTACAGTCCATGGTTGCTTGAACATCATGGACTTAAAAAAACTGTAAAGATTTCGGGTAATTATCAGGGAAAGAATGTGATTGCCAGAATTGAAGAGATTACTGATCGAAATCAGGCGCATGATTTAATCGGTGCTAAAATTTTCATCAATAGATCTCAATTACCCCGTTTACAAAAAGGTGATTATTACTGGAGCCAGTTAATGGGGCTGCAAGTTATAAATACTTTGGATATCAAACTGGGTATTATTGATCACATGCTGGAAACCGGTGCCAATGATGTCATGGTGGTACGGGGTGACAGAGAACGTTTGATTCCTTATGTCATGGATGAAGTCATCATAAATATCGATCTGGATAAACAACAGGTTGTTGTTGACTGGGACGCAGATTTTTAGGATCGCTGGTCATGCGCATTGATGTCATTACGCTGTTTCCCGAAATGGTTCAGGCAGTGATTGAATATGGTGTAGTGGGTAGAGCTTCAGACAAGGGGCTATTGCAGTTAACACTATGGAATCCACGCGATTATACGAAGGATAAACATAGATCGGTTGATGACCGCCCTTATGGTGGTGGCCCGGGTATGTTAATGAAAGTGGTGCCGTTGCAGGCCTGTATTGCTGCAGTCAGGTTACAAAGTCCAGATGCCAGGCTGGTTTATCTAAGCCCTCAGGGCAGTGTGCTGAAGCAAAAGCAGATAAATCAGGCTGCTAACTGGAAAAATTTGATTTTATTGTGCGGCCGATACGAAGGTATCGATGAACGCATTTTGCAGCAGGAAGTTGATGAAGAATGGTCAATTGGAGACTACGTCATCAGTGGAGGAGAACTTGCGGCAATGGTTTGTATCGATGCGATAACTCGCCAGATTCCGGGAGCGCTGGGACATCAGGATTCGGCTGAGCTGGATTCATTTAGTGCTGGATTGCTGGATTGTCCGCACTATACACGTCCCGAATCCATTAATGGGTTAAAGGTTCCTGACGTATTATTAAACGGCAATCACCGCTTAATAGAGGAATGGCGTGACAAGCAGGCGCTGGGGAAAACCTGGAAAAATCGTCCAGATTTACTGGAAAAAATGGAGTTGAATGAAAAGCAAAGGAAGTTGCTTAAAGAATTTATTGCAGAGTCTGAATAGGCTTTGTGATGGAGCGAGTAGTTACGGTTACGTAACGAATTGAAATATGAGTATGAGGAAATATCATGAGTAAAATTATTGCTGAACTGGATGCTGAACAGTTAAAGACAGACCTTCCAGCATTCGGTCCTGGTGACACAGTTATTGTCCAGGTAAGAGTAAAAGAAGGTGAGCGTGAGCGTTTACAGGCTTTTGAAGGTGTTGTAATAGCCAAGCGTAACCGTGGAATAAATTCTGCGTTTACTGTTCGTAAAATTTCGAATGGTGAAGGTGTAGAGCGTGTATTCCAGACACATAGCCCGCTAGTAGCAGAAATCAACGTAAAACGTCGTGGTAAAGTTCGTCGTTCCAAGCTTTATTATTTACGTGGCCTTACTGGTAAGGGTGCTCGAATTAAAGAAAAGCTTTAATAAAATTCAATTTTTACCTGAAGCTTCTGTTTCAGGTTTAGATTTAATAAAAAGGTGTGTATGCTTTGGCAACACACCTTTTTTTTGTCTTTCATTTATGACTAAAACCAAATATCCCGCAATCTCACTGTTTTTATTTTGTTTAATCCTGCCTTTAAAGCTTACTGCAAACCAGCAACTTGATTCGTTAAAATATATTTCAGCAGCGGGTGCCCCTTTTTTAACACTTAAAATGCTCGACCAGGCTCAACCGGGTATAGATGAGGATTTGTATGAATGGATTCTATGGGAACAGGAACGTTATTCGATACTCAGTCAGTGGCAACAATGGGATGAATTGCTGATTCGTGTCGAGGGATTGCCAAATGATTTACCAGAACAGTTTTTACAACAGGCTGCGACGTATCAAATTAGAGCTTATATTGCTTTAGAACAAAACCGAACGGCGAGAAAACTATTGAGAGAGCAGTTATGGAAAGCAGATGCAGCCAGTTCGAACGAATATAAAAAGTGGCGCCAACTGGTTATTGAAACGTATTTGAATGAGCAACGCATCGATGATGCACGTGTTTCGATGTTACGGTTTCAGCAGGATTTCGGTCTGGAAAATAAGGAATGGATAATGTTACGAGCCAGGGTTTTGATGCAGGCTGAGAGATTTGAAGAAACTATAGATCTGTTATCCAGGCGATTAGACTGGCAGTCTCTGTTTATGAAATTATTGGCTGAATACCGGAATAAACAGCATGATGCCCAGACAATATGGGATTTAGCCAAAAAGAGAATTGATACGATCAAGGATGATGCCGAACAACTTGCCAGTTATTGGTCGATAGCAGCGATTGCAGCTCAGGCAATAAGCCCTAAAAACGAAGTTACTGCGCTTGAGGCAAGGCTAAGTATTAATGCTACTGATAATATTAATTTATATAAAATAGATGCAGATCAGTTGTGGGAAGCTTATTTTCGTTATGCTCAACTGGTCGGAAACAGAAGTGAGTTACTGGTGGGTGATGATCAAAGCTGGCTGGACCTGGCGGAAAATGCGAAACAGATAACACCGGTAAAGGCACGTAGTCTGTTAGCTTATTTGATGACAGAAAGTTCTCAGATCGACATACAGCAACAAGCCGCTGCAATTTTTTTACAAACACTGGACTTGCAAAAAGAGTCAAATAAAACACTGATTGATCAGTTATTTAATCAAAGTGAGCAGTTTGCTGATGCCAAAAGTATACCGGTAGAAATTCGTTTTCAATTAGTCGATATGGCGTTGAAACAGGCTGATATTACTGAAGCAACACGTTTGATGTCAGGACTGGATTCGATACCAAAGGATACGCGAGAATTTGACTGGATTTTACGTCAGGCCAGAGTGTTATTGCTTGGCGGAAAGTTACAGCAGGGAGATCAAAAATTGACCGAGTTGATTGCTCATTACAGCGAACCCAATAAACTGGATACAGACCATATTTTGCAGATATTGTTTGATCTACAAACATTGGAGGCTGATGAGCAGGCCATCAAACATTTTCGGCAATTAATGAATTTGTCATTAGAGCCTAATCAACGTAGAGAGATTTTATTCTGGATGGCTGATTCCTTTAAAGCGTTGAAACAGTATGAGCGAGCAGCCCTGTTATATTTGCAGTCTGCTATGTTTGCAGGCCCTGAAGCGATGGATCCCTGGGCACAGACATCCCGATTTAGTGCGGCAGAAAGTTTGCAAAAGGCAGGCTTGGTAGATGATGCGAGGAGGGTGTATCAATCGCTGCTGGATATTACTAAAGAGCCCGGTAGACGTTCGGTGTTAAGACATAATATTCAGCAACTGTGGTTAACTCAAAGTGTTAACTGAGGAAGTTTACTTTTACTATCAATCACCATTATCAAATCTATATTTGACTGTCACTGGCTTGCAAATATTAAAACTTGAATATGATCCACAACAAAAAGAATGCTTTCAGAAATTGTTACCAGATGGTGAAATTAAAAGCTGGTTAGATTCATATTTCTCCGGTCAGCCACAACAGCAAGTACCAGCAATAAAGATTAAAGGCACTGCTTTTCAGCAAAAAGTCTGGGAAGTGATGTTAAAAATTCCTTACGGGGAAACGTTGAGTTATGGGGATGTGAGTAATATTCTGGACTCCGCTCCACGAGCCGTGGGTCAGGCCTGTAAACGTAACCCTGTTCCCATTTTAATTCCCTGTCATCGTATTGTCGCCAAACAGTCTATCGGCGGATATGAAGGTGCCACAAGCGGACATCGATTAGACCGTAAACAATGGTTGTTAAACCATGAAACCCCTCAATAAAAGCTCTTCAGCACTGTTTTAAAGGTAATTTGAATAGTCGCTTGAATTGTATGCTTTTATCCTCATATACAGGTGATCAATTTTAATGGGCTTTTGCCCAAATCACTATTTGAACAAAGGTAAACAAGATGACTGTAGAAGCTAAAACTGAAACACGCGGATTTGAAACCGAAGTAAACCAGCTACTGGATTTGATGATCCATAGCCTTTATTCAAATAAAGAAATATTTATGCGGGAACTTATCTCGAATGCTTCTGATGCCTGTGACAAACTGCGTTTTCAGGCAGTTTCAGATGACAGCCTGTATGGTGATGACAGTGAATTAAAAGTTAAGGTCGCTTTTGATAAAGAAGCGCGCACTATCACCATTACCGATAACGGTATCGGCATGACCCGTGATGAAGTCATCGACCATATTGGCACCATCGCCAAATCGGGAACCAAGTCTTTCCTTAGTTCTTTAACCGGTGATGAATCTTCCGATGCTCAGTTAATCGGTCAGTTTGGTGTGGGGTTTTATTCCTCTTTTATAGTCGCTGATGAAGTTACCCTAAAAACTCGAAAAGCTGGAGATGATATTGAAAATGGCGTGAGCTGGACATCAAAAGGCAAGGGTGAATACGATATTCAAACGATTGAAAAGCCTGCTCGCGGTACAGAAATTACGCTGCATTTACGTGAAGATGAAGATGAGTTGTTGAATGACTGGAAACTGCGTTCAATTATTACTCAATACAGTGATCACATCAGCTTTCCTGTGTTGATGGATAAAGTAACTGAACCTGAAGAAGAAGGTGGTGAAACCACTATTGAAGAAGAGACCGTAAATCAGGCTTCAGCATTATGGACACTGTCAAAAAGTGATATTTCAGATGATGAGTACAAAGAATTTTATAAACACGTCGCGCATGATTTTGAAGATCCCCTGGACTGGATTCATAACCGAGTAGAAGGTACAAACGAATACACTTCTTTGCTGTATTTACCAAAGCGTGCGCCTTTCGATCTGTACGATCGTGAATCTAAAAATGGCATCAAACTTTATGTTCAACGTGTCTTTATTCTGGAAGACTCAGAACAGTTAATGCCTAAATATCTGCGTTTTGTGCGTGGTCTGGTTGACTCAAATTCACTGTCTTTGAATGTATCTCGTGAAATTCTGCAAAGTAGCAAAGTCATTGACAGCATTCGTAACGGCTCAGTGAAAAAGATTCTGACCATGCTGGAAAAAATGGCCAAGAATGATCCTGAAAAGTACCAGTCTTTCTGGAATGAGTTTGGCAAAGTATTAAAAGAAGGTCCGGGTGAAGATTTTGGCAACAAGGAAAAAGTTGGAAAATTGATGCGTTTTGCATCTACTCATACTGATTCTGAAGATCAGAATGTTTCACTGGATGATTACATCAGTCGCATGAATGAAGGTCAGGAAAAGATTTATTATATTGCTGCCGATACTCACTCTGCCGCTAAAAATAGCCCACATCTTGAGATTTTCCGTAAGAAAGGCATCGAAGTTCTATTGCTGTCTGACCGTGTTGATGAATGGTTGACTTCTCACTTTACTGAGTATGATGGAAAAAGCCTGCAATCAGTTGCCAAAGGTGAGCTCGACCTGGACAAAGATGATGAAGAATCAAAGAAAGAGCAGGAAAAGAAAGCCAAAGAGTCTGAAGGTTTGATCAAACGTATGAAAGATTCTTTAGGTGATAAAGTTGAGGAAGTACGAATATCTACCCGTTTAACCAGTTCACCCGCCTGTATCGTGTTAAATCAACAGGATATGGCCATGCACATGCAACGTTTGATGAAAGAAGCGGGTCATGAACTACCTGGATCTAAACCAATACTTGAGATTAATACAGATCATCCTATAGTTAAAAGACTGGAAGAAGAAAAATCAGATGATAAATTTAGTGACTGGTCTGATATTCTTTTTGATCAGGCGATTCTGGCAGAAGGTGGTCAACTTGATGATCCAGCCAGTTTTGTCCATAAACTTAATGAAATGCTGGTAACCATTGCAGAGTAAATCAAAGCTAAGAAAATTTATTCGTCACCCGGCTGATGTACCTCTCAAGGTATCATTGGGCTGGGTGGATGAAAATGATGTAACCATCCATCCTTGCGATAATCTGGATAACGTAAGCCTGGGTGGTCTTGCCTTCAAATCACCCCAGGCTATTCCTAACGGGCAGCCAGTAAAAATCAGTTTTCCTCTGCTAAACAAAGATCATGTTTTAACCGGTCTGGTTGTGTGGAATAAAAAAAGTACTAAAGGATTTGAAATAGGGCTCGAATTTGATGACCCGAATGAATTGTTCCGCCTGCGAATGATTGAACAAATCTGCCATATTGAACATTACCGAGCTGAAGTAAAACAGCATCAGGGTCGCCAGCTAACCAGTGAACAGGCAGCAAAGGAATGGATCAAACTTTATGCAGCAGATTTTCCAAACCTGAAAAATGACTGACTCAAGCAGTAACCCCCGTATTGCTATTATTGGCTCTGGCCTTGCCGGGTTAACCTGTGCTACAGCATTAAAAGGTTTTGCTGATGTACAGTTGTTTGAAAAATCAGTTTTTGTTGGTGGTCGATTGAGTCGTTACCAGTTTGGTGAATACCGGTTTAATCATGGCGAACAATATTTCACTGTTTCTAATTCTCTGTTTTTAAATATAGTGAAAGCATGGCAGTCTGCCGGTGTTGTTCGCCCCTGGGATGGCTGGATTGTAGAGCTCGATAAAGGGCAGCTATTAAATTTGGGTGATCAGACACAGCGCTATGCTGGTTATCCGCACATGCAGGCAGTGACTGATAGTCTGGCTCATAATTGTCAGGTTAAGCTTTCAACTTCAATCGTTGAAATTGAAAAACATGAAAATGGTCAATGGCGTCTGTTTGATGAGCGAGGTGGATATCAGGGCCTTTTTGATATCGTAATTTTAGCTACTTCTGCGCACCAGATTTCGACAATATCCGGTGTCGTAAATTCGATTAAATTGGAAGCAGATAAAGTCGATATGACGCTATGCTGGAGTGCAATGTTCGATTTTGGACAGGCGTTGAACATACCTTTCGATGCAGCTTTTGTGCTAAATTCGCCAATTTCATGGACTTCTCGTTTTCAGGGAGTCGACTCTATAACTTCTAAAGAAGATTGCTGGGTTATTCATGCGTCGCCTGAGTGGTCTTTACAATATGCAGCAAGTTTTCGAGGTAGAGTAATGCACTCATTATTAGATGCTTTTTTTGAAGCCTGTGATATTCCGGCCGTTAAACCGGTATCCTCGAATGTGCATTGCTGGAAACATGCTTTACCCATTAATACTCTGGAGCAGGATTGTCTGTTTGATGAACAGGAATCCATTGGAGCTTGCGGTGACTGGTGTACCTCGCCACGCATTGAAGGTGCTGTGCTGAGTGGGTTTTCGATGGCAGATCGCGTGATGAAATTTATCAAGTGACTTGATGATGACACATACCGTCGAAAACTTTGCTCAAAAAAATAAACTGAAACCACTTAATGAGCTGGGTTCTAATGATCTGACTTATTTATACTCCAAGTCTGAAATACAGCAACTTGATCCAAGAACCCTGATAACTTTAGAACACGGTCGCCTGGTGTATTTACTTGAGGGAGAAGTATCCCTGTTATCAGGTGGTTTTGTGACAGAAAAATTTACCCACCTTGAACAGCGTTCTTTGTTGCCACTGTTTAATGAATCATTAGATGAAGATTCGGCTATTTTAACCAGTCATGGCATTATCCTGCAGGTTGACCAATCTCTTTTTGAAGGCCTGTATTCACAGGCTCAGGCCTCATCTGTTGAAATGGAAGAAGTGAGTTTAAGTGAATCTGAAAATGATTTATTTCAAAGTCTTTTAAACGCTTTTATGCAAAAAAAGCTGGATCTACCTTCGTTACCCGAAGCAGCCTTGAAAGTTCGTCAGGCAATTAACAGCCCGGATGTCGGGAGCACTGAAATTATCCAGATAGTGCAAAGTGATCCGGTGCTGAGTGCGCGACTTGTCAGGGTGGCAAACAGTCCTCTTTACGGTACCTGGCGAGAAATTAAGACTGTACGAGATGCGGTTCGAAGGCTGGGCCTGGAAACCACCAAAAATTTAAGTTTTAGTTTATCGGTTAAACAATTGTTTAGTGCGAAAACCTCGGTAATTAAAAGCTTTATTCAAAATCTTTATAATGAGAGCACTTCTATCGCTGCTATTGCTTTTGTTATAACTCAAACTCAGGCTGAAGATCTGGATCCAGAGCAAGCCCTGTTAAGTGGTTTAATTCAAAATCTCGGACTGATTCCAATATTGAAATATATTGATATGCACCCATCTATGATGCAGTCAGCGGAGTTATTAGGCAAAAGTATCGAAAACTTACAGTTACCAGTCAGCACCATGATTTTCAATGAATGGAACTTTGATCCAGAGTTTATTGATATTGTGGAGCATGCTAAAAACTGGACACGGAATTCAGGTGATACAGTAGATTACTGTGATGTAGTGATTGCTGCCCGATTATTATATTTGCAGGAAAAAGATGAGTTACCTGTAGATAATCTGCAAAAATTACCGGTAATTCAAAAGCTTCGCTTGACGGAATTTGATGATGACGGCCAATTTTTTATGGATAAAGCTGATGAGCAAATCCAGGAAATGAATAAACTGTTACATACCGTTTAAACTAGTATTATCTGTGAGACTACCATGTCGGAAAAAAACCATGTGATCTGTGCAAGCTGTGGCTCTATCAATAATGTGCCTGCGGCTAGAATGGCGGATAACCCTGTCTGTGGAAAATGTAAAAAACCAGTGATGACCGGTCAACCGATGGAATTGAATGAAGCTGGCTTTAATCGTTTTGTGAGTAAAAGTGATCAACCTTTACTGGTTGATTTCTGGGCACCCTGGTGTGGTCCCTGTAAAATGATGGCTCCTGTTTTTACTCAGGCTGCGACACAACTTGAACCTCAGTTCAGGTTAATTAAAGTCAATACAGAAGTGGAGCAAAATCTGGCAGGCAGATTACGTATCCAGTCTATTCCTACCCTGGCTATTTATAAAAATGGACAGGAAGTTATTCGTCAGCCCGGAGCGATGGGTTTGGGAGATTTAACCTCATGGGCAAGATCGCATGCCTGATGATAAAGTAAGAATAGATAAATGGCTGTGGGCTGCGAGATTTTTTAAAACCAGGGCTCTTGCCAGTACTGCAGTTAATGGCGGTAAGGTTCATCTGGATGGCCAGCGTATTAAAGCTTCCCGGGCAGTAAAATTGAATGATGTTTATGAAATACACCGTGGATTTGAACGGTTACAGGTAATAGTCGATCAACTATCAAGTCGTCGTGGTCCAGCCTCTGTAGCCCAGACTCTTTACACTGAAACGGATAAAAGTATAGCAATTCGTGAAAAAGAGGCGGAGCAAAGAAAGCTCTCCCGCTTACAGCACCCGGTGATGGATCATCGGCCAAACAAACAGGAAAGGCGTAAAATGCGAAGTTTTACAGGCAAAAACTGAAATGGTTCTGAACAGTTACAAACTTTTGTATATGTTTAAACGTATGTTAATATGGTTGGGCTGAGGGAGTATCTACTGAACTCCCCGATGGTTTAGTTAAAAGGAAGATCATGCAACCAGAACAGGTTCTAAAAGCACTCGCCGATATTACGCGACTTCGAATTATCCATCTTATTAAAGAGCATAATGAGCTTTGTGTATGTGAATTAACTGAAGCCCTGGATATTATACAACCCAAAATTTCTCGCCATCTGGCTATTTTGAGAAAAACAGGTCTGTTGATTGATCGACGTGAAGGACAGTGGATTTTTTACTCGCTATCCAGTGATTTGACTCTGTGGGTCAATGAGTTGATTAATGCTGCGAATATGGGTTGTAAGGGTAAAGAGCCATTTGATATAGATTCAAAAAAGCTTGCTAAACTCAACCTGCTTTCTTCATTTGCCTGCCAAAGCTGCGCCTAAAATATATTCTAATTTGTGTCAAACTGATTATTCGTAAAAACATATATATGAATTGATGTATATATTAAAAACTGTATAATTCGTTCCCAAATTAAACCAATAGACTGAAAGTGAATAACTATTCTTTTTCAGCCTTAAAACCGTCTTATATCAGCAGGAGAATTCATGAAGCTTTATTCACCCCTTGCCGGATTACTATTAATTTTTAGTTCATTGTCAGTCATGGCCGATCGTAGTTTTTTAGTCGATGCCGACTGGTTAGCTGAGCATATAGATGATGAAAATCAGGTGGTTCTGGAAGTTAGATACCATCCACACCGTTATTACACGATTGGTCATATCCCTGGTTCAGTTCAGGTGCAGCGTTTTAAAGACCTTGGTGATAATCAGTCTAATCCAATTATGCGGATTCCTTCACAGCAGGCTTTTCAGGACACTTTGCGCAGTTGGGGTATAAATAATGATTCAACGGTAGTGATTTATGATGACTCCAGTACTGCTCTTGCTTCACGTGTGTACTTTTTACTGGATTTGTTTGGTTTTAATATGAATCAGGTGAAAATTCTTGAGGGCGGAACTATTGAATGGACGGCTTTTGAAGAATTAACTAAAGAGGCTACACCCGTTTCACAGGGTCAGGTTACGTTAAAAGCTATGGACCAAAGCAAGGTTATCGAATGGTCAAATGTATATGATGATGTTGTTTCACGCCGGGATTCTTCTGTTGTATTACTGGATGCGCGTCCGCATGACATGTACACAGGTAAGATCATTCAGCATTCCATTATGGCTGGTCATATTCCGGGGGCAATTAATATTGTTAGCCTGGATGGAACTGAATCGCAAAAATGGATAAGTGAAGAAGCGCTTACCGAACTGTATGCTCCAATTGAAAAGGATAAAACTATCTACGCTTATTGTCATGATGGCTTTCGTATGAGCCTGGCCTATGTGCAATTGAAAAGCCTGGGATATGAAAATATTCGTTTATATAACGGCGGCTGGTCTCATTGGGGTAACCGTTTAACATTGCCAACCGTAGAAGGTGATAAACCATATGCTGGTGACTATGACTTATAACGTGAAATCGCTATTAAGTCTGATCGGCTTTTTACTGTTTTGTCAGAGTGTTCTGGCTTTTGAATTAGAAACAGTAAAGGTCGCAAAAGATGTTTATGCACTGGTCGGAGAAACAGGTCCTAGAACTTATGAAAATCATGCGTTAAATAATAATGTGGGTTTTATTGTTGCTGATCAGGGTGTCATTCTGATTGATTCTGGTGCTTCTCCATCGGGTGCAAAGCTGATTGAACAAAGTATTTTAAGGGTTACTGATAAACCCGTGAAATGGGTTGTTAATACAGGAAGTCAGGATCATCGCTGGTTGGGGAATAGTTATTTCAAGCAGAAAGGGGCCGAAGTTATTGCTCTGAATTCTACCGTTGAAGAACAGAGGAAACATATAGAAACTCACCTCGATCGTTTGAAAAATACTATCAGAGAGAATGCGATTGATGTAAAACCGGTTCAGGCTAGCCGAGTTTTGAAAGAAGCAAAAAATCAATTAAACCTCGGCAATAAACAACTTCAAGTTATTTTTCCCGGGGATAGCCATTTTCCCGGAGACGGTATTGTCTGGCTGCCGGGTGAACGAGTAGTTTTTAGCGGAGATCTTGTTTATGTAGATAGAATATTAGGCATTCAGAGTTATAGCCCGGTAGCGAGCTGGTTACAGGCGTTTAATAAAATGGCAAATTTGAAGCCTCTTACTATTATTCCTGGACATGGTTCGGTGAGTGATATGGATAAAGCTCAAAAGCAAACAGGTGATTATCTGGCTTATCTGATAACTGGAGTTAAAAAGGCATTGGACGATTGGAGTGAGCTTGATGAAACTGTTATTGCTTTAACGGAAACCGCTGACCAGTTTAAAAACTTACAGAATTTTGATAGCTGGCATAAATTGAATATTAATCGTACCTACTTACAGCTTGAAGCGGTTCAATGATTTGTATAAACAGAGGACGTATTAATGTTTGTTGAACTAGGTGATCTGGTTGCCTATGGATTGTTAGGGTTGGATAACACTAGCCGCCTGGGCCAGACTGTCCAATTTTTTATCATGGACGTGAGTAAAATTTTCTTTTTACTGGTGGCAGTTATCTATGTGATGGGGCTGTTGCGAGCAATGCTTTCAGCAGAACGGGTGCGCGAATATGTTCGTGGTAAACCTAAATGGATGGCTCGCAGTCTGGCCATTATTCTTGGAGCAGTCACACCGTTTTGTTCCTGTTCCTCGGTGCCGTTATTTATCGGTTTTGTGGAAGCTGGAATTCCTTTAGGCGTTACCTTTTCATTTTTAATTGCTTCACCGATGATTAATGAAGTCGCCGCGGTGATACTTATCGGTGTACTGGGCTGGGAGCTGGCTGCACTGTATGTGATGGCAGGACTGATTGTGGCGTATGTGGGCGGGGTCATCATGGAAAAATTTAAACCCGAACAATATGTTGAAGAATATGTTTGGAAAATTCGCATGGGTGAAATGCAAACTATCGAGCAGGATAATTCACTTCGTGGGCGGCATAACTATGCAATGGGTGAAGTTTTGATCATTGTTAAACGCATCTGGAAATGGGTGATTGCCGGTATTGGTCTTGGTGCTCTATTTCATGGTTACGTTCCTGAAACCTGGGTGGTTGAAAATTTGGGTGGGCCAGATAACTGGTTTGCTGTACCCGGTGCAGTTTTAGTCGGTATTCCTCTTTACTCAAATGCGACTGGTGTTATTCCACTGGCAGAAGCCATGTTGGGTAAGGGCGTAGCAATCGGAACTACTCTGGCACTGATGATGAGCATCGCTGCTTTGTCATTACCCGAAATGCTGATTTTACGAAAAGTTATTCGCTGGCCAGCGCTGGCAATTTATGCCTCAGTTTTAGCTGTCTCATTTATGCTGGTGGGATGGACTTTCAATTTATTAGTCGCGTAAGCAGACAATTAAGGAAACAATAATGTCAACTCAACCTCAATTACATTCATCCATTGTTGCAATGGTTTCTCTCGCATCGGGTATTGCTTCGCGTCATCCTGATATGGGTTTGTGCCAGCTGGACAAGTTAAAAGCAGCCGGAATTCCACAGCACCAGATAAATGCAGTTATAGAAATAGCTCGTCACATTCGGGATGAAGCGAGTCAGAAAGTTGACTTTGCATTTGATGAGAAAGCTGAGTTGAATCAGCCTGAAGAGATTGTTCAGGAAAGCTCTGGTGGGTGTTGTGGCTCTGATGAAAAAGTAGAATTAGCGATAACCATAGAGTCTAATGAAAGCTGTTGTTCAAGCACGGCAAGTGGACAAAGTTGCTGCTAATTACTCAACAATTAAACTGGAGATTAGGATGATAAATATTAAGGTATTAGGCTCGGGTTGTGCCAATTGTCAAACAACTTATCAGTTGATAGAAGAAGTTGCTAAGGCTAAAGGTATCGATGTTGAACTTGAAAAAGTAGAAGATATTGGTGAAATCATGGGTTATGGCGTGATGTCTACGCCGGGGGTCATGGTAAGTGAGAAATTAGTTCATTCTGGTGGAATACCGACACGTCCTGCAATTGAAGGCTGGCTTTCATAGGGTTAAAAAAATGGTGCGCCCTACAAATTATTCACAAAACCGTAGGGTGTGCCATGCGCACCATTAATGACTCAATTATAATTATTATTTTTCAGATCATGATGATGGCTACTATTCAACAATTGTAAAATAGTACTTCTAACCTCCAGGCTGAGTAGAATACGGATATCCATATTGACCTGGTTAAATGATTGTTGAAATAGTAAATGTCCATTCTCATCTCTTTCTATAAAGCCCTGTTCAAAAAGTGTGTTGATGAAATGACCGAATAATTGACGGTCAAAAAAGTCTGGAGAATTAATGCCATAAAGCATGGATATTTTTTGTGCGATTAAGTGGCAGCGTTGTTCCAGTTCTGTCTCACTCAAGGGATTTCCACCACTTTCCCATAACACCACAAAAGTCATGTAATAACGTTCCAGAATGGGTTGTGCGATATGTGCTAATCTGGTCAGAATGAGATAATGGACATCACTACGGTCAGGTCTATTTAATTTGTTACCGCTTTTCTTCAAAACATTTTTTTCAACCAGAAAATCAATGATTTGAGGGATAAACTCCTCAAGTTGATCTGTGTTCCAGGGTAAATGTAATTCAGAAGCCAGAAATGGATAAACATAACGCACTATGCTGATCAGTTTTTCCTGTTTGATGGTACGGATGTTTAAAAAGCAGCAGGCAACCAGTGACGGTAAAATAAGTGTGTGCAGGCTATTGTTGCGATAATAGCTGATTAAAATAGCATGCTCAGGTTTTAAATAGATGATATTTCCGAGCTTATGTGGGTGGATATGGATAAGACCCTGTTGTTCAATGCGGCGTAATTCCCTTTCGTTGACATTATCCTGTAAAGTTATTGAGTCGAGATACGGTTGAGACTCGATTAATTGTTTATAAAAATCACATTGTTGAAGCAGATCGAATTCGTCAATGCTTTGTCTGGGCGTTGCCAGAATGGTGGTGGCAATCAGGTTAACCGGATTGATCACTGCAGCAGCATTAATTCGCAGCATGATCTGATGTGAAAGATCACTGACGGTGGATCGGAACCAGTCCTGTTGTTTAACAGTGTTGCGATCCTCATTTCCCCAGTTTTCATGCTGTTTGTGTAATAGCTCATTAATTTTAATAGGCTCACCAAAACTTGTGGTTACTTTTCCGAACTGACCTTTAAGCATTAGAATTGATTTTATTGATGTGAACAGATTTTCTTTTTTCTTTTTCTGCCCGTAAAGCTCACCAATATAGGAATTGCCCTCGATGAGCTTTTCATAACCGATATAGACTGGAATAAAAGCGAGAGGCTTTTTCTGTGTTTTAACCCAGCTGTCAACGGTCATGGATAACATGCCGAGTTTAGGTTTTAGTAAACGTCCGGTTCGGCTGCGTCCACCTTCGATAAAATATTCTATAGGCACGCCCATATCGACCAGTTCGCGCAGGTATTCATTCATTATAGAGGCATAAAGTGGATTACTTTTAAAGCTTCGGCGAATAAAGAAGGCTCCGCCACCCCGTAACAGTCGGCCAATCACTGGCATATCAAGATTATTACCTGCGGCGATATAAGGTAGTGCCAGTCCTTCATGAAAGATCACGTAAGACAGGAGCAGGTAGTCAACATGGCTACGGTGACAGGGCACGTAAACCAGCTGATGAGTCAGTGCGACCTGTTTAACAGGCTCTATATTGAATACTTTTATTCCACTGTAAAAGCGGTTCCAGAATGCACTCAACAGCCGTTTCATTAATTCCTGAGAAACCTGAGTGCAGTCAGAGAATATTTCCCGGCTGTATTTGATGGCCTGTTTTCGTACAAATGGCAGTGACTTGCCTTTCTTGTCGGCACTGGTTTGCAGGGCTTGTTGAATATTGTCGCTATTAACTATTTTATTGATAAATTTATTTCGAGTTGTAATCTCAGGGCCAAAAGTAGCTTCACGTTGTTGTCGCAAATACAGTCTTAACCGCTCATTCATACGTTCTGCAGAGCCATTGGTTTCATCGCACAAAGCACGAAAACTTTGTGGTGGTGAAAATATCAATGTGGTGTGTCGTCCATTCACAAGGATGGTGAACAGCTTTCTAAATTTACTCGCCACTTCCCAGGTATCAGAAAATAATACTTTTAACCAGTGGCGTTGTTTGGCGATAGGGCGTCCCCAGTAAACAGAAACTGGAACAATTTTGATATCAAGAGTTTCATCTGCTGTGATGGCGGTGATCAACTCTTCCAGCATTAAGCTGTGTTTTTGCTGCTGTAAGATCCAGTCACTCAGCGGGTTTCGAGAGGCAACACTGTAGATAGAATGGTGTTTGAAACCACTGATTGCGATAGATTCCAGTGGGTCATGCAGTTTTAGTGCTGAAGTAATGCGTTCTAATACCAGCAGTTCTGATATTCCGCGTGCTGAGAGTACATACAATACTTGAGAGTTATCATGTTTATCGCTGCTGATGTCTTTGGGGAGAGTTTCTACACGAATCCATAGAAACAGTATTTTTTGCAGTAAAGCATGCAGCCTGCGTTTGAAAGACATGTGTTGACCCTAATTATTTTTTACCCACTCTAGTGTTAATGAGGTGTCAGATCAATAAAAATAATTAATTCAAAGCAGCCGAAACCCTGAGTCCAAAAGTAATATCGGGGGCGTGTCCAGGGAAAATATCTTCAGAGAAAAATAGTTCTAATTGGTGATTTTCAAACAGTGAGGGGAATCGTAGACCGAACTGAGCTTGCAAAGAGGATTCAAAAGCATCTAACTGACTCTGTTTAACTATTTCAGAATGGAAGTCTGCTTGCAGGATAAGGTGGTAAGACGGGGTGATTTTATAATTCAGCCCTAGCTGTCCAAATAAAAAATTATCATTTAATTGATTTTTTAATATTCCATTATCAGCAGAAAATACTATTCCTAAAGTGCCGTAAGTGGAAAGTTTTTGTGAACTTAATGAATGTGTGGAATACCATGCTGCAATATCGGTCGCATCATTTGAAATGAATTCTGAAGAGGAAGAGGGTAGTTCAATAGCCAGCCAGAACTGGCTGTTACTGTTTATTTGATAGCCCACTGCCAGTTGAATATCTGCCAGGCCTTCATCAGGCTGGCTGGAGTTAATAATGTCTAAGCCATCTTTGTGATAAAGCAGGTTTATTTTATTATTTTCAGCCTGATCACGTCCACCCTGGGGTAAACCAAAAAAATCGTGCCAACGCTCGATGGTTTGGTCGAGAAACCCGGTTTTATTTGTCACCAGAGAGCTATTAAAATTAAAGTGCCAGAG
Organism: Gammaproteobacteria bacterium; assembly: GCA_018669845.1. GTDB lineage: Bacteria > Pseudomonadota > Gammaproteobacteria > JACNJF01. The sequence goes on from JABHSO010000104.1 coordinate 59,230, forward strand.
CTCATGTGAATAAGTCAGTTGAAAGTCATAACGGGTATTTTCAACATCAATAAGTAACTCTTCAGTAGCGTATTTGTCAGTCTGATAGGTATTAGTAAAATACAGTGCATGGGAATAAACCCATGACTGCTGAGATGATGTTATTGGTGTTGCTGGAATAAAGTAACTTTGCAGTAGTGGATTCTGACTGCGAGTGGGTAACCCCGGGTAGGAGTCAGCAGTCGCAGTATTGAACCCACTAAACAGAAATGAAAGAATGAATAATTTCTTCAGTGTGTGTTGCAAAAAACTGTTAATCGTAAATACCATGCTCTCTGGTGGCCAGGAATTGTACTTCGGGCCAACGCTCCTGGGTCATTTGTAAGTTGACTCTGGATGGGGCGATGTATGCCAGATCACCTGCATGATCGAGAGCCAGGTTGGACTTGGCTTTGATTTTGAACTCATCCAGTTTACTATCATTATCACATTCAACCCAGCGTGCAGTATTAACGTTGACCGGTTCAAAAAGACAGACCACGTTGTATTCATCTTTTAATCGTTGGGCGACAACTTCAAACTGTAAAACACCGACAGCACCCAGAATTAAATCGTTATTTGCCAGAGGTTTATACAGCTGTGTTGCCCCTTCTTCGCACAGTTGAGAAAGACCTTTCATGAGTGCTTTCATTTTGAGCGGGTCTTTCAATCGTGCTCGGCGGAAAAGCTCAGGAGCAAAGTTGGGTATACCGGTAAAAGCCAGGTCTTCACCCTGGGTAAAAGTATCGCCAATGCGAATTGTGCCATGATTGTGAATGCCAATAATATCGCCGGTGAAAGCTTCATCAACGTGTCCACGATCATCCGCTATAAAGGTTAAAGCATCGGGAATTTTCATGTCTCTATTCAGGCGTACATGGCGAACCTTCATGCCTTTTTCATATTTACCGGAACACAGGCGCATAAATGCAATACGGTCACGGTGATTTTTATCCATGTTTGCCTGTATCTTAAACACGAAACCGGTGAATTTATCTTCTTCAGGCAGGATTGTGCGTGTTCTGGTGGAGCGTGGTAGAGGTGAGGGCGCGAACTCAACAAAGGTGTCGAGTAACTCGGCCATGCCAAAATTATTGATTGCTGAACCAAAAAATACCGGGCTTAGTTCACCTTTAAGATAGGCTTCTTTGTCAAATTCATGAGATGCACCGCGTACCAGTTCAATTTCTTCACGAAATTCCTCTGCCATATCACCCAATACATCATCCAGACGAGGGTTGTCCAATCCTTGTATGATTTCTCCTGAGGTGATTTTATCGGCATCACTGGCGGAGAAAAGATGCACGGAGTCATTTTGTAAATGAAATACACCTTTCAGGTTTTTTCCCATGCCAATAGGCCAGGTAATCGGGGCGCATTTAATCTTCAGAATCTCTTCCACTTCATCCATCAGATCAATCGGGTCACGTCCTTCACGATCAAGTTTGTTAATAAAGGTCATGATGGGCGTATCACGGAGACGGCAGACTTCCATCAATTTAATGGTTCTTTCCTCTACACCTTTGGCGCAGTCGATGACCATCAGTGCGGAATCCACTGCTGTTAATGTTCTATAAGTATCTTCCGAGAAGTCTTCGTGGCCGGGCGTGTCCAGTAAATTGACAATTCGTTCTTTGTAAGGAAATTGCATCACCGATGAAGTGATGGAAATACCACGTTGCTTTTCCATTTCCATCCAGTCCGATGTGGCGTGTCGATCTGCTTTACGACCTTTTACCGTTCCAGCCAACTGGATAGCTCTACCGAATAACAACAGCTTTTCGGTGACGGTGGTTTTACCGGCATCCGGGTGAGAAATAATGGCAAAGGTTCGTCTTTGCTGTAATTCTTTAATATTCGACATGTTTTCGGATTGACCGTGAATGTAAATTAAATGTTGTTAAAGCTGACAGGCAAAAAGTAATGCATCCTCTTTACCATTTGGTGCGGGATAATAAGCTTTTCTGCAACCAATTTCATTAAATCCTGTGGATTCATAAATATGAATGGCGGCTTTATTACTAGGGCGTACTTCCAGCAGGATCATGTCAGCAGATTTAATACGTGCTATATCCATTAAATGTGATAACAGTTGTCGGCCTATGCCCTGTCCCTGATAACTTTGATCGACAGCCAGGTTAAGCAGGTGACTTTCTCCTGCGGCAACGGATAACACACCGTGACCTATAATTTTTTGCTGCTCTGTGGCGACCCAGCAGTCGTAACCCACACGTAAGCAGTCGCTCAAAATACCTTTGGTCCAGGGATACGGGTAAACTTTTACCTCAACCTTCATGACCTCATTGACATCGTCCAAACTCATTGGGCGAAAATCGATGTGCTGTGGATTACTCATTGTTTAATAATCTGAGAAGAGCTTTCATGTCGTGCCAAACTTTTGCTTTTTCAGCTGGGTTTCTGAGCAGGTAAGCCGGGTGATAAGTCACCAGTAATGGCAGGTTGGTGCCTGGTAATACATGCTCTTTATCGCGTAAACGACCTAAGGGGCTATGATCTTTTAACAGGTTTTGGGCTGATATTCTGCCCACAGACAAGATGACTTTAGGTTGAATTAATTTAATTTGTGCCTGTAAAAACTGTGAGCATGCCAGGACTTCATCGGCATGTGGATCCCTGTTGTTAGGGGGGCGACATTTTAAAATGTTGGTGATATAAACGTTATTTGAATCCAGGTTGATTGCATTTAAAACCTTATCCAGCAAGTGTCCGGCTCTGCCGACGAAAGGAATGCCCTGAAGATCCTCATCATGTCCCGGAGCTTCTCCGATAATCATCAGGTCTGCCTGCTGCTGTCCTTTTCCAGGCACTTTCCGAGTGCAGGACTTAGCCAGTTCACACATTTTACAGGCTTCGATGGCTTCCAGCATTTGAGGCCAACCGGTTAAATCAAAAACCTGAGACTGAATCTTTTCTACTGGTTTTGTTTTCTCTTCAGCAGAGGGTATTTCAATATCGGATGGCTGGATAAACTGTTCAGCAACAGGCTCATCTACTTCTGTTCTAGCAGAAATAGATGAGCGAATCTGCCATGCGGTAATACCGATTCCATGCAGGCAGTGCTGTTGTCTTTCCGTTAACACCTATACTTTGCCCCGTTGGGGGTGAGTACGTTTTTCCCGGGCGATCATTTTATTTAGTCCGTTAACATACGCTTTTGTAGAAGCGATTACGATGTCTGTATCGGCACCCTGGCCATTTACGATATGTCCATCATGCTCCAGTCGAACAGTTACTTCGCCCTGTGAGTCGGTGCCACTGGTGATGTTATTCACCGAATATAGTTGAAGCTCTACACCTGAATCTACAATATGTTCTATCGCCTGAAATGATGCATCTACCGGACCGCCACCTTCGGCAGCAGCCTGTTTTTCATCGCCATCTATATTTAATGTGATTCTTGCATTGGGTGTTTCTCCTGTTTCACTGCACACCGATAAACTTACCAGTTTGATCGGCTCATTGGTCAGTTCGGTACTGGTTTCGGTGACCAGGGCCTGCAAGTCTTCATCAAAAATTTCATGTTTTTTATCGGCCAGTGTTTTGAAGTTAGCAAATACGTCATTGAGTTCTTCTTCCGATGAAAATTCGATGTTCAATTCAGCCATTCGAGATTTGAATGCGTTACGCCCGGAATGTTTGCCCAGTACCATTTTATTGGAAGATAATCCCACGTCTTCAGCCCGCATAATTTCATAAGTTTCACGGGATTTAAGAATGCCGTCCTGATGGATACCTGCTTCATGGGCAAAGGCATTGGCACCGACAATAGCTTTATTGGGTTGCACTGCAAATCCAGTAATACCTGACACCAGACGCGAACAATTCATTATCTGAGTTGTATCCAGTTTAGAATCGCAGTCAAACACATCCTGCCGTGTTCGTACTGCCATAATAATTTCTTCCAGAGATGCATTACCTGCACGCTCTCCCAGTCCATTGATGGTGCATTCCACCTGTCTGGCTCCATTTAAAACGGAAGACAATGAGTTGGCTACCGCAAGTCCCAGGTCATTATGACAATGCACAGAAAAAATTGCCTTGTCAGAATTGGGTACTCGTTGTATTAAATCTTTTATTAAATTCCCAAATTGATGTGGAATGTTATAACCCACTGTATCTGGAATATTAATGGTGGTGGCACCCTCCTTGATAACGGCTTCAATAATACGACACAGGAAGTCAGGTTCAGAACGACCAGCATCTTCCGGTGAAAACTCAATATCATTGGTATATTTTTTTGCCATTCTGACTGCAGCAACCGCCTGTTCAACAACCTGATCTGGAGTCAATCTCAGCTTTTGTTCCATATGAATAGGGGATGTTGCTATGAAGGTATGGATTCGTCCGGAATTGGCGGGTTTAATCGCTTCACCTGCACGATCGATATCAATTTGTTTTGCTCGTGCAAGGGCACAGATTGTGCTGTCTTTAATGACACTGGCCACTGATTTGACGGCTTCGAAATCACCATTACTGGCAATCGGGAATCCAGCTTCAATAACGTCAACACGCATTTTTTCCAGAGCTTTGGCGATACGAATTTTTTCGTCGGATGTCATTGATGCGCCAGGGCTCTGCTCGCCATCGCGTAATGTGGTATCAAATATGATTAATCTATCTTTGCTCATGATTTGTCTTCTGAGTTAGGTTTGTTATGGGGTTGTTGTTTGTTATTTACGTACAAGACCTCGCCAGGTATCTATAGGCTGCCCTACGGCAGAAACAGGCTCAGGAGTAGAGATAGTAGAGGCGCACGCAAAGCTGTCTGTTCGAAAGACAGGCTAAGAAAAAAATTTTGCGTGTTGAAAGAATTCATAGGAAGAAATATAACTAACTATAAACCTGTTGCCAAGTAAAATTTAAACCTGATGTTAGATGTTCTTATTCGGAAAGGTTTTGAGCACGCTTTTGTCGTTTACGGATACTGCGGAATATGGACAGAATAGGCCCTGAAATCATATAAAGAAATGCGAGTATGAATAAAATAGTTGGTGGCTCAATAGATAGTAAAACAAATACCAGAACGACGAGTAGAACTGAGAAAAAGGGTACTTTTTTCTTTAGGTCGAGATCTTTAAAACTGTAATAAGAAAAACGAGAAACCATCAGCAGGCCAGCGGTTAGGGTTAGTAGCAATGCTGGAATCATGACTTCTTTGCCGCTGATGCCATAGGTTTCGCAAACCCATACGGCTCCAACCACAACGGCAGCGGCGGCTGGACTTGCGAGCCCCTGAAAGTAACGTTTATCGGCAATGCCGACCTGGGTATTAAACCTGGCAAGGCGTAAAGCTGCGGATGCGGTATAAATAAAAGCTGCAAGCCAGCCTAGTTTCCCCCAGAGAGGTCCCATGTCAGCCAGGTGAATCAATGCCCATTGATACAGCACCAAAGCTGGAGCTAAACCAAAAGAGCCCATATCCGATAAACTGTCGTATTCGGCGCCAAAGTCGGATTCAGTATGGGTTAAACGAGCGACTCGACCATCGAGTCCATCCAGTAACATGGCAACGAAGACAGCAATAGCAGCTATTTCGAATTGACCTTTAATGGCAGCGATAATGGCATAAAAGCCAGCGAACAATGCTGCTGTGGTAAATAAATTAGGTAACAGGTATATGCCCTTACGCGGGGTTTTGCTGGGCGGTATCTGATCTGTTTTTTGAGGTTCTGACATGGGGTGGTAGTCTGGCACAGGAAGAGTTCCTGTGCCAGAGGTGA
>JABHSO010000057.1 GCA_018669845.1 Gammaproteobacteria bacterium
AATAAAGCCAGTTTTGATATCGAGCCACTAAACTCGGTTCAACGTTCTTCTCTATTTGGTGAGTACCAGAAAAACATCAAAGATATCGAAACCTGGTTTAACGTTAAATGTAAGCAGCAGAACTCTCTGGTTGTATTACAGGGTGAACCTCAAAATATTGAGACAGCCTCAGCCTGTTTAAATCGGTTTATTGAGAATGCTATTTCAGGTTCACTTGATGATCAGAAGGTTGCTGAAATATTAATGATGTCTAAGAATGGCCAGAGTCCCGCTGACCTTCATCATGTTGTTAAGCTTAAAAAAACACAGATAGCTCCCAAATCACAGCACCAGAATGAATACCTCGATTCTATTCAGAAGTACGATGTTAATTTTGGCGTAGGTCCTGCTGGAACAGGGAAAACCTATCTGGCGGTAGCAAAAGCCGTGGAAGCTTTGGAGCAGGAGCAGGTTTCTCGACTGGTATTAACCAGGCCTGCAGTTGAAGCTGGTGAAAAGCTGGGCTTTTTACCTGGTGATCTGGCGCAAAAAGTCGATCCATATTTACGCCCGGTTTATGATGCTTTGTATGAAATGATGGGTTTTGACAAGGTGGAAAAACTGATAGCCCGCCATGTCATTGAAGTTGCTCCTCTTGCCTATATGCGTGGAAGAACCTTAAATCATGCTTTTGTGATTCTCGATGAGGCGCAAAATACTACGCCACAACAAATGAAAATGTTTTTGACGCGTGTTGGTTTTGGTTCTCGTGCGGTTATTACCGGTGATATCACCCAGACAGATCTGCCCGGTCATCAGACTTCAGGTCTGAAGCAGGTATTGAAGATTCTTGACGGTGTTGATGGAGTAGGTTTTAGTTACTTCTCTGCGCAAGATGTTGTTCGTCATCCGCTGGTGCAGAATATAGTCAGGGCTTACGAGGCATATGAAGACAAGCTCAATAAAGATTGACCTTCAAAATGACGGTAATATCCCCAATATCCCATCAATTGAACTGTTTGAGAGCTGGGTTTCGCATGCATTACAGTCTGATTTTTCGCAGCTTGAGCAAACCATTCGTGTTGTAGAAAAATCTGAAAGTCAGTTATTAAATAAGACCTGGCGCGGCAAGGATAAACCGACCAATGTATTATCATTCCCCGCTGAAGATTCTGATTATCTTGACTATGATCATCTGGGTGATCTGATTATTTGTGCAGATGTGGTTGAGGTAGAAGCATTACAGCAAAATAAAAATCCCATTTCCCATTGGGCTCATATGGTGGTTCACGGAATGTTGCATTTGCAGGGTTTTGACCATGTAACTGACTCTGAAGCAGAACAAATGGAATCGAAGGAGATTGATATTCTGGCGACTCTGGGTCACACTAATCCTTATTAATTTATATAGAGAGTACAATGGCTGACGCCGATAAAACTGGATCGACCAGGGGGCTGGTTGAACGCTTGATGAGCGCTTTTTCCGGAGACCCCCAGAATCAGGAGCAATTGATTGAGTTGCTCAGAAATTTTCATCAGCATCAAATTATCGGTGCAGATGAACTCTTCATGATTGAAGGTGTGCTGCAAGTTTCAAATATGCAGGTGCGCGATATTATGATTCCTCGAGGTCGCATGATTGTGCTGGAGCATTCCAGTTCAATCGCAGAAATTATCGAAATTATAGCTGAATCAGGACATAGCCGCTTTCCTGTTATTGACGATGATAAAGATGATGTGGTGGGTGTTTTACTGGCTAAAGATTTATTGCATCTGTCCTTAAAAACCGGTTCACGCTTTGAGATCAATGATTATATTCGTCCGGCAACTTTTATCCCGGAAAGTAAAAGATTAAGTGTGCTACTTAAAGAATTTCGGGTCAATCGTCGTCATATGGCGATGATTGTGGATGAATACGGTGGTGTTTCAGGTCTGGTTACCATTGAAGATGTGCTTGAGCAAATTGTCGGCAAGATTGATGATGAGCACGATGATGATGATTTTGAAGTTGATATCCGCCTGCACGGGTCTAATCGTTACAGTGTGCGGGCCTTAACGCCTCTGGATGACTTTAATGATTACTTTAAAACATCATTTTATAATGATGATGTAGAAACCATTGGTGGTTATCTGCTTAGTCAGATTGGTCATCTCCCTATTCGGGGTGAAAACTTTGAACTGGAGGGTTTTACTTTCCAAGTATTAAATGCAGACAGTCGGCGTGTTCATTTGTATCAGATTAGTGATAATAAGCTTGAATCTACACAAGAAAATAGTTAACTGATGTTTGTATCATTGCTGGTCGCATTCGCCGTCGGTGCGAGTATGCCTTTAGCATTTTCCCCCTTTAATTTTTGGCCTATTGTTATTCTGTCACCGGCCATATTGTTTTTTCAATTGTCATATATAAACCAGAGAAAGCATGTCTTTTTACTGGGCTTTGTTTATGGCTTGGGCTATTTCGGATTTGGCGTTAACTGGATTTATAATAGTTTACATGTCTATGGTCATGCACCACCACTCGTTGCTGGTGGCCTAACCGGGTTAATGATTGTGACCTTATCGCTGTTTATTGGAACAGCGCTGGTTTTGTATAAAAAGCTGATGTTGCGTTATCTAGCTCGTTGGGCTGTGTGGTCTCTACCTTTGATCTGGTTTTCCATGGAGTGGCTAAAAGGGTGGGTGCTAACCGGCTTTCCCTGGTTGAGTTTAGGTTATGCTCATATCAATTCACCACTGGCTGGATATGCTTCATTAGTGGGCGTTTACGGTCTGAGCAGTTTATCGATTTTGCTATCTCTTTTGCTGGTTAACTGGAAGCAAAATAGAAACTCACTCAGTTTGGTCTTAATTTTTTGTATTGGATTGGCGGGGTTCGGGTTAAAGAAAATCAACTGGACAGAGGAATCTGGTGAGCCGCTCAATATCACCATGATACAGGGCAATATTCCACAGGAAATGAAATGGCGTCGAGATGACCGACAGAAAATTCTCGATACTTACTGGGATGCTACCAAATTAAACTGGAGTAGTGATCTGGTCGTGTGGCCGGAAGTGGCTATTCCAGGACGCTCTGAAGATTTGCAGGAAGAGATTCTGTTGCCCATGTCGATGCAGGCCAGTGAAAACAATAGCAATCTGTTAACCGGCATTGTGGTGTCAGACTGGATGAAGCGTGAATATTATAACAGCATGATGTTAATGGGAGATCATCAGGGGGTATATCACAAGCGTCACCTGGTTCCATTTGGCGAATATTACCCTTTTCGACAGTTACTCTCCTTTATGAAGAGTTATATCAATATTCCCATGTCTGATATGAAAGCAGGGCCGGATGAGCAACCCATGATGTCGGTCAATGCTGTTAAGTTGGGTGTTTCTATTTGTTATGAAGATGTTTTTAGTCGAGATATTAACCGGGATTTACCGGCGGCCAATATTCTGGTGAATACCAGTAATGACGCCTGGTTTGGAGATTCGCTAGCGCCTCACCAGCATCTGGAAATTGCTCAAATGCGTTCTCTGGAAACCGAGCGCCCCATGGTTCGCTCGACCAACACCGGGCAAAGTGCATTTATTGATTATAAAGGGGCAATTATTGATATTACTGATCAATTTAAAGCACAGACATTAACGGCTGAAATTCAGGGCAGGTCAGGTTCAACTCCTTTTATATATTTTGCTAAAATTCAATCCTGGCTGGCTTTTCTAATTCTCGGGCTATCAATTTTGATGATAAAAGTCGTAAGTCGTAAGTCGTAAGTCGTAAGTCGTAAGTCGTAAGTCGTAAGTCGTAAGTCGTAAGTCAAAATTATAACTTGACCCCAAAATTTAAAGTCAACAAAATTTTCTGCCGACTGCCGACTGCCGACTGCCGACTGCCGACTGCCGACTGCCGACT
>JABHSO010000133.1 GCA_018669845.1 Gammaproteobacteria bacterium
CTTCCGACTTCCGACTTCCGACTTCCGACTTCCGACTTCCGACTTCCGACTTCCGACTTCCGACTTACTCTTTTTAACTGATAACTTGTAACTTTATACTCACAAGTCCTATACTGTATTGAACAGTTTCCAAAAAGACAGTATTTGAAATGGGTACGCCTCAACTAGATGACTTACCCCATTACACATGGGATGATTACCAGAACTGGAAGGGTTCATGGGAAATTATTAATGGCGTTGCATATGCCATGTCTCCAGCGCCGAATATTAAACATCAGGAAATCAGCCAAAAAATTGCACATCAGCTAGGTGAAGCATTAAAAAACTGCTACCACTGCAAAGCTTTATTGCCAGTTGACTGGAAAATAAATGAAGATACTGTAGTCCAACCAGACAACTCGATAGTTTGTGATGATACACTTCAGGATGCATTTTTAACAAAAGCACCGAAAGTCATTTTTGAAATCCTATCACCATCTACTGCTAAGAAAGATAAAACAACAAAATTTCATCAATATGAGTCGAATGGTGTAGGTTACTACTGCATCGTTGACCCAGAACAGGAGTTAGTCAAGATTTATCAATTATTAAACTCAAAATATAAACTTATTAATCAGGGGCATACTTTTGATATTATTTTTGTTTTGGCAGAATGCAAAATCAGCTTCAATTTCAACTTAATCTGGCCTTAAATACAAGTCTTGAGTCGTGAGCCTGACTTCCCTTTCCCTACCTGGCTCCCTTACCAAACAGCACAACCTCGACCGTTTGCAAAAGTATCAGCAAGTCAAGAAACAATGATTTGTTTTTCACATAATACATATCAAACAATTGCTTTTGATAGGAATCTTTTGCAGAAGCGCCATAAGGGTAGAGTAACTGAGCCCAGCCTGTTACACCCGGTTTTACCAGGTGTCGCTCGTGGTAATAAGGTATTTCTTTGGCTAGCTCTTTAACAAATTCTGGTCTTTCTGGCCTGGGACCAACAAAACTCATTGTTCCATTCAACACATTATAAATTTGCGGTAATTCGTCTATACGTGTTTTACGGATAAAGTTACCAACACGTGTAACCCTGGAATCTTCTTTGCTCGCCCAGACAGCCTTACCTTTTTGTTCGGCATCTGTACGCATGCTTCTGAATTTATAAACAGGATATTCAGAGGCATTTTTACCTACTCTAATCTGATTATAAAAAATGGGCGCTCTAAAACCTTCTTCTATCCAGATGGCAATAATAGTCAAAATCATAAATGGAGATGCCAAAGCTAAAATAGCAAAACTGGCAACCAGATCAAAGATTCGTTTTATGCCGTCTTTAATATCTGACTGATAATAACCTTCAGAGAAAACAAGCCATTTTGGGTCCATAATATCTATTCTAATTTGCCCTACTTCTCTTTCGAAAAATGACATAATATCAAGAACAGCAACACCTCTGAATTTACACTCAACCAGCTCATCAACAGGTACATCAGATTTCATATCAGATTTAGCAACTACAATTTCATCGATATCGTTTAGCTCGGCATAATCATATAAACTGCCAGATACGGTTAATAGTTTTTTTTCATCAACTGCGAGATCCTGTTTTTCCAGTAGTACATAACCCACAATGTTAAATGTACGTCTATCCGCTTTTCTTCTGAGCTTTGAATCAATAATTGATGCAGATTGTCCTGCTCCATAAACAAGTATCCGCTTTTTGAATGTTTCGGTATCGACCAGTTCCAGAAAAATAGCTCGTAAAGTTCCAATAATAAAAAATGATTGCAACTGAGCTATCGGCATAATTCCGCGACCAAAATCTACATTCGGTAGCAAATAGAAGAAGATGGTTACTATGCCCCAGGAAGCCAAAAGACTAATAAAAAGTCTGAGCAATATTCCGGACATTCCTTCCCTGATATTGCCCTGATAAAGACCAGTAGCCAACATCGCAACAGGAGTGGTTATGGCCAACATTGCAGCTAATTGCCATAAATCATCGACCAGAATAAAAAACTGATTGGGTGAATTTATAAAACGTAAGTAAGCCGCTGAATAAACGGCAAAAAATATGACACAAACTTCAATGGCAAGAAGAATTAAAAAAGGTGTTTTCAGGTAAGACTTAAAAACACGAACTCTTGCCATACCTGTTGTTCCTTATTTATGGGAGAAAAATTGAAGGTTAATGTTGGATTATATCGTGGTATGAAGATTTTACCATGGGAGATAAGGTACCGAGGATAAAAAAAGCTAAAATAGATGATAAAATAACGATAAGAGCACTTTCACCAATACCTGGAAACAGTTGATCCAACAAAATAACTGACAAAGCACCTAACAATAATCCAGAGATATTTCCCAGTAACACACTAGTGATACGTCTTGAAGTATGGATATGCTCAAACACAATTCGTTTGCAGACCCGCAAACTAATAAACACTACAGCAACATACAATACAAGATCAATGATCACCTGTTCAAAACTGCCAAAGCCAGTGATAACGGCAAGTAGTAAAAATGAAGTTGCTAATACTATCAGATCAATGATTCTAGAATAAAAACATGATGATCTAATTTTTAATGATGTCATTTTTGGGTTCCCTTTCATTCAATAACACCTAGTTTAGAATCTTATCAGATTCAAACTGTTAATCAGCTCACAAAAAGAAATTTGATATAATAATAGAACCTGATTTGAGAATTAAGTCATGTTTATCATCTGAATTTTAGAAGGTAAAACCGACTACTTTATATGTTTGATTCGAATAAAGTTAAGTATTTCAGTACTGCAGGAGAGACTTTCCCTGACCTTTTAAGCGAAAAGCGATTCAATCCAGATTTTTTCGTGGTCATTTCTAAAACACTGATTACGGATTTATTTAACGTGGGGCGACTTTCTAACTTCAGGTCCACATCATACTGTCCATTCCAGTTAACATCGATATCACCCATAACCGAAAGTAAACTATCCTGGTCACTCAATGTAAAATTTAGACCATCTGTTTGTTTCACTATTTGCGCATTATAATTACCAAAAAGCTGATCTTCACCCTGTATGCCTGCGCCCAACCAGTTCACTTTACCTACAAGATCCTTAATTTTAGACTCTCCATAGATCAGTGTTTCAACAAATATTGCCAGTTCACCTGTGGGTTGAGCTAGTAATTGAGGTATATCTTTAAAATTATCACTGTCCAGTAGAATTTGACTCTGACTTAAACTGATATTTTGGGATAGCAGGTTAATCTCAACATTCACTAACAACTCTTTATCTGTCGACCGTAGTTGATAACACAACCCCGCTTTCAGAAAACATAGAGGCTGAATGTTGAAGTCAATATTCTTTAAATAAAAATTGTTATAACTAAAAACCTGAACCCGACCATCTGTAATACTGCCCTGAAGTCCCTGTATTTTAATTTCAGCGGGTATCTCAACAAACTGCAGTATATGCCTTGCCGGCAGACTTATGATCAAACTACTCAGCAGAGCCATTAAAAATATCGCTATGACCCAGAATGACTGTTTTTTGCTCATTTAACACTTTGTCCATTAGAGAGGACCAGGCTGACATTGACAAAACCATCAACATCCGTAGGCAACAATCGAACTTCCTGTATAAAAATAGAACCTTCAATGGCCGAGAAGAACTTGAGTAATTTATTAAATTCTACGTCAGACAGTCTGAGTCTGGCCGAGTGATCCTGAATAGGGGTCATTTGCTGCATATTTTTTTTAAGCCCCTGTCGATTGATCTGTTGATTAATAAAAGTAACAACCCTTCCCGCATTTATTTTTTTTGTTTTCTTTTTCTGGTCAGGCAATCGTAAAACAGCCTGCTTCATCCAGTTGAGATCATCTTGAGCCTGCTCAATTTGCTCATCCAGCAATTCAAATTTAGAATTCAACTCCTGCACAACCAGGCTATCCATCAGAATAAAAAAACCAACTAAACCAGCTATAGAAAGAATAAATTTCTCTCTTAGCTGTAATCCTTGCCACCAGCTATTCATTTATTGACCCCGCATGACAAGTCGACCTGTTGTTTTATCAGGGTTAATGTTTACATTTTCAATCTGTGCAGGAAATTGAGATTTCCCCAGTCTATCCCGAAAAGATTCCATTAAGTTTAAATCACCAGTTTCCAGGCTAACCACCAGACTGGACTTTTGATATTGAATTTTAAGAGTCTTGATCTCTCTAAACTCTGCTTTTAATTTAGAGTATTCGTGCAGTAAGTCCAGGAAACCGACATTACCCTCACCGCCCCTGCTTTCAGAAAGCACTTTAATCAATTGTTTTTTAGGTTGATCACCAACAGTTAAGTCTGGTAGATATTGATTTATCACCGCAGCTTGCTGATTGAGAATACCAGCATATAAGCGTTCTTTTTTCCAACCATCCAGTAACATGCCTGCCGAAAAAACCACCGCAAGTAAAATCATTGTGACCATGGTCCAACGCCAACTTTTTAGTAAACTTAACCATTGGTGTGAGCTTTGATAATCCTTTTGCTTTAAATTAATACAGGATGAAATATCAATTGTCCGGGCTAAAAGGTCTATTGAACTTTGATGATCTAATACAAGATTACTGGATTCAAAGTCAGCAAGTACTTGCTCTCCATAAATAACGACCCTGTTCTGCTTAGGCGATTTGTTTTTATCTAACAGTGTCACTATTTGATTCAGAATGGCTTTCTGGCAAAACACCCCATCATGCTGTCCAGTTCTGATTAAATAGCCACCTTCAACAGGACAGATTGTAGCCAGTAAATCTTCATCTGTTGTCCAGGGGCACAGGTAAATTTGCGGCAAGACAAACCTTGCATTGATATGGTTCCTGATCAGAAGCTTCATCCAGACATCCATTTCCTCCCGATTAATAACTGCAACAGGAACAGTATGATCAGGCTGTTGAGCTAAAGCGGCAAAAAAGCAATCTTCGATATCTTCTGCCAATAATTCTTCAATATTGAAAGCAATAGCATTTAACTGTTGTTTATTGGCTTTAGGAGGTAATACAGGAGATGTTAGAAGGATATTTTGCTGCGCAATAAAGATTAATGTTTTTGCATTATCAGCACAGACTGAAGCAAGTTCATCTGTATTTGATACACCTGACTCAATGACTTCACCATTGGTTTCATCGAGTTGACACCATTCAAAACGTTCAAAGTTATCCGGGTGAAACTGAATTCTGCACTGCATCAGGAAAATTCTCCTAACTTTCGGGAAATGATGGTAGTTGCACCCTTCTTATCACGGTGAATCAACGTGTTGACAAAGATAGTTTTCTCACCCTGTGTTACCTGGCCGGAAGCCTGAAAATATTCGCTGGTGACTGACATGCCTTTTTTTGGGAGTTCATGGCTCATTCTTTTTTTATAATCTTCCAGGCTGGAAAATGGATCTTTTTCACGTTCATCTATAAATTTATCAGCATCTTGCGAATCTTTGATGGTTTGATAAATTTCAGAGGGAATTGTATTAATGTTCAATGCTGTTGCAACCGGTAATACTGTAATAAATTGTTTTAATTTTCCATACTTTTCACTATCCATACCTTTCACGAGCATCAACTCACTGATATCACTCATAAACCGGTTACCGGTTCGGTAGGGTTGTTCCAGCCCTGTATAATAATCGTCTTCAGCCCCATCGGCATCAAGAGTATCGAGGTCTTTATCCAGCCAGTCTTTCAGGGCCGGAATAAAATCAGGATTAACGTCCAGATTATTACATAATGCTCTAAAGCGAACCTCATTTTCCTTTTCTAAAATAGAATTAATATTCATCAATGACTGTGCATCCTGTATAGATCCGGATAAAAAACCGCCGTCAATCGGTAAAGCAGGAATGCCTATCGCCCAGTCTTCATCCAGAGAATCTGTTTTTGAATCTTTCAAATCCTTCTGGAGTATCAGGCGGGCATAATCTTCCAGCCCGAGACTATACAGCATGGCGACATCTGTAGTTTGAATATGAGATGTTTTACGGATACTTAATGATTGTTCATGCACCAGCGAAACGGCTGTAACCGTAGCAATGGCCACCACCATCATCGCCATTAATAAGGCGATACCTTGCTGCCTGAAGTAATTACCCGACTGTTTTAGCATAATAGGTAACATCAGGTAATCCTTTAAAGTGATCGTCAGAAGTGATCAAACTGGAATTTTCAAACCGTGCAGTTGCATAAATAATCGCATCGGCAAATGATAACTTATACTCTGCTGAATAGTCGGCAGCCGAAAGTGCTATAGAAGTAGAAAGAGGAATAACGGAAGCTTGCTCGGTAAGAGCAATTGACTCTAACGCATGTTGAACACCGTAAACTCTGGCTACCCATTTATATAATTCAAATTGAACAGATGTAGGAACAATCATCAATTCAAATTGATCGAAATAATTCTCATAACGACCACTGAGCTTTCCATTTGTTAACCACTCAATCCATCCACAAGTATCAATCAATATCATAATCTTTTCTTTCTTCTCTATCCCGATACTCTTCTGAATCTACTACTTCCCTGAAGGGCAGCATTCCTCTTGCCTGTTGAATACTTCTTACAGGTATTAACTCAATAATGTTTCCTCTGGTTATTAGCGTAAACTGTTGCCCGGCCTGTAAGTGCAGATCATCCCTAATGGTCTTAGGTATAGCGAGTTGAAATTTACTGGAAAGTTTGGCCTGCATATTTTTACCAATTAAAGAACGATCAGTAAATTGTAAAGCAAGAAAGAAGAGTCAACAACTCCTTTACAATAAATTACCAGAGATCTCATAAACTCGTTGTACTTTACCGAATTTTACTAACTCAAGGTTTAGCTCTAATGCAACAGGTTTTAATTCCGATGAATCCTGGTCACCCTGCGGCCAACTTTCTATTTCCTCTTTACCTTTTGTGAGTAGCTTTACTGAAAACTCTTCAACGCCTTTTAACAGAACCTGTTCTATCTTTACCTCACTATAAGACTGATCAAGTTGTGGCCAGTAACGACGTTGTAAAACATCATCAACCAGGGCATATTCAACTCGCTGTAAATTACTACGCGGTTGTTGCAACAGGTTGTTCCAACCCTGTCGGGTAAAAGTTAACCTTCCTTCATCAATAATGAGCTGAGATTGCTCATCACCGTATTGATCCCTAATTTTTCGGTTTACCATCTGGATTACATCCTTGCCCATGTACCCAAGTGCAAACTGAACTTCAGACAATTGGCGCTGCGATTCAGTCACCTGTTCCCCTGTTCGTCCGACCTGTATTAAACTACTCATGGTCATGGCGCCTATCACTGCAAAAATACTGACCGCCACCAGAACCTCAAACAGAGTAAAACCCTTAAAATTTTTCATAGGTTAGCCATAAAACCTGTCATGCTGGCCAGAACCTGGCTATCATCATCGTCAGCAAAAACATCCACGGTCAAACGGCGCATATTGGAATCATCCGTTTTCTGGATAGTCATCTTCCAGTTCCATTCCCTGCCAGCCATCTCGACAGTTCCATGTTTGTTAGATTTACTGCTCCACTGCCTTTTAGCTCGTACCAACGTTATTTGATTGAGAGCAACCCAGCTGGCAATCGTTTTATCTCTTAGATACGCTGCATTGCGGGTTGATGCCGTGGTATTTTCGATGATTGCACCCATCGTCAGCGCTATAATTGCCAGCGCAACCATAATCTCGATTAAGGTAAATGCAGATTGTGAAAGCTTCATCATAAAAAAGTTTCTAGCGGTCCTTCCATTGTGATTTTCCCCAGCATGGTTGAGTTTAACTTAACCCTCAGGTTATTAATTTTGTCTTCAATATTCCATTCAAAGACAGACATTTCTCCGCTACTCAAAATAAGGATATGAGGCTCGAGCTTATCCTTTTTTTCTATCTTGACGATATTACTATCGATAATCAATTCGTCACTGTATTCGTGTTCTTTCTGCAATTTTAGTAAAAACTTATCGCTGCTTTGTATCCATTCCTGTCCATCATATTCCAGTACTAAATATCCTTTTGGTACGACTGATATTGCAAAATTACGGTCTTCTAAAATGGCTTCCTGCATCAATAATTGTAGCGTTTTACCCAAATAACTTGAATGTTTTTGTAACTCACTAGCTGGCCGATGGAAATTGGTATTTAATAAAATAGTTGAAGCAATAATAGAAATGACGGCAACTACAACCAGTATTTCCATAATAGTGAAACCACGATTAAATCGAGGTAACTTCACTCTTTTCTTCAATGGCTGGCTTCCAGACATTTTTTAAACAAGTAACAACCTACTCTAAAAATCAGATCAGGCATCCAGGTTCCAGTTTCCAATATCAGCATTAGAACCTTCACCACCTTCTGAATTATCAGCGCCAAAAGAATACAGATCAAACTCTGAACCTTCTCTACCGGGCAGAGAATAATGGTATTCAAAGCCCCAGGGGTCTTTACGTAGTTTTTTGATATACCCACCTGCTTTCCAGTTTTTCAGGTCGCCAGGGTTGCTCACCAGGGCTTGCAAACCCTGATCCGAGTTCGGGTAAGTGAAGTTATCCAGACGATATAATTCCAGTGCCGATTCGAGCACCTGGATATCATTTTTTACCTTACTAATCCGTGCATCATCGGCTCGACCAGCCACTTTAGGCGCAATATAAGCAGCCAGCACGGCAATAATTGTGATAACCACTATAATCTCTAAAAGTGTAAAACCCTTTTGGGCAGCACTATTAATTGCCTTTTTCCGCGATTGCGGCATCAGCTCCGTGCTCAGATCCTCATGTATGTTATATACACTGTGGTCTTCCGCTCGGATCTTCTTTGCACTCACAAAAAAATTCAAATTAATAGTGCTGCCCTGTTGATGACTTCTCATGAATAACCTTTTCTATATTTAAATTGAACCTGAATCTATATCTTCAGATTGTAATATTTTTTGTAACTACTACTCAGCGAGTTTCAATATTCTATTACTTAAAAGATTTTATCACCACGAAGTACACGAAGCTCACGAAGAAAAACAAATAACCGAAAATACAAGCTGATAAATTGCTCATTGATATAGGGTAAACAATACTTACCACATAAATATCTACCTTCGTGTTCTTCGTGTTCTTCGTGGTGAAGATCTTTTGACTTTTTAACTACGTTGAGTTACTAATTTTTTAACTGTAATTTGAACGAAAACCAGTGCTGTTGCGATCATTACTCCATATAAATGAGCGTCAACCATCACCGGTACTCCGATCAGTTCACTGGTCGTTATATTAACATATGACCATTGTTCCAGAATGATTTTCCCGGCAATCACCAGTAAAAGACTCACTGACATAAAAACTTGCTTTGACAGACTTGAAACTGCCGCCAGTACATATAAACCGAATAACACACCAGAAAATCCCACATACCAGCTTAAAGCGGGATGCCATAGATATAAACCCAGAGAAATCCCCAGCGATAAAAGCACAATTCGCCAAACCCATTGCCATATTGTCCAGTTCACCCCCGTCAACGCAAGGCACAATATGAAACCAGCCATATTCATTACATAATGAATCCAGTTTGCATGCACCCAATGGCCGGTTAACACTCGCCACAATTGCAAATCGGACGTAAGCAGTCGGGTATCATACCGAAACAGTTCAGGGCCAATAAATTGAACCAGCAGCATAAACAGGATTAAGCTTACTACCGGTAGCCATTTTCCTGCTTCGTTCATGACTACTGGATTAAATCATTCATATCAAAAATTGGCAGCAGAATAGCCAGCACAATGACCAGTACCACTACTCCCATCACCAGAATCATTGCCGGTTCAAATATGCCCAGGAATAAAGCAGTTACTCCTTCAAACTCACTTTCTTCGGCTTTAGCTGAGCGTTCTAACATTTCACCCAATTTCCCACTGGCTTCTCCATTAGAAATTAATTGCAGTACCAACGGGCTGAAATAACCTGTTCGACTCAAAGATTCGTGAATACTTCCACCCTCTCTTACTTTCTCAGCCGCTTTGATTACCGATTTCTGGATCAAACTATTTGTTACTACTTCAGTGGAAATATGCATCGCATCGAGCGCTGGTACTCCACTCGAAACAAGGATGCTCATGGTGCGTGTAAATCGGGAGGTATTTGACAACTTCACCAGGTAACTGATCATTGGCAGTTTCAGCAATACGGTGTCGCGTAATACCCGCATCCATACCAGTTTTAGCAGTTGCCCATAAGCAAAAGATAAAACAAAAATCGAGATAATTAACTGTAAGCCATGTGCTTTGAAAAATTCAGAAATGATGATGAGCCACTGGGTCAAAATCGGTAATTCCTGATCAAAGCCTTCAAACACCTGGATAATTTGTGGAACCACAAAGGTTAGTAGACCTGATACAAGCAGTAGAGAAACCACCGTCAATAAAATGGGGTAGATCAGAGCCAGTTTGGTTTTCTGCTGTAAACTTTGTCTGGACTCCATAAAGTCCGCGAGTCGCTCCATCACGATATCCAGCAGTCCGGACTGTTCACCGGCATGCACCGAGGCACAATACATAGAATCGAATACACGAGGAAACTCTCTGAGAGCATCCGATAATGCATAACCTTCCAGAACACGGGCTCTTACAGACAGCAATACTTTCTTGGCCTGATTTTTGGTGGTTTGCTGGGAAACGGCATACAACGCAGATTCAACGGGCTGACCGGCGCTAATCAGGGTTGATAACTGTCGTGTTATCAGCGAAATTACCGGAACACTAATTTTATCTCTACTGATTTTCCCGCCCTTGCTCTCCTGCTGACTGGAAACCTGGTCAACTTCAACCGGGGAAAGACCAATGCCACGCAGTTGCTGTCGCGCCTGTTTGGCCGTATCGGCTTCAATCAGCCCTTTCTTGCGAGAGCCTTTTTCATCAAATGCGGTATATTCAAAAGCAGCCAAAGTCAGAAAACCTCATTCGAACGCGAATTGACAGAAGTATAGTGAGCTGTTAAATAAAATCTCATACTTCTTTTGTGATACGAAAGACTTCATCAAGAGATGTAATTCCCTGTTTTACCTTTTGCAAACCATCCAGTTCAATACCCGGAGATCTTGTTCGGCAATATTCTTCAATTTTTTGCTGACTATTCTGATCATGGATCATGGTTGAAAGCTTAGGGTCTATTTCTATTAATTCATAAATTCCTGATCGCCCTTTGTAACCTAATTGCAAACAACTTGAACAGCCAACCGACTGGTAAATAATGTCATCATCAGAAAACCCGTATTTATCCATTTCTGATTTTGTCAGATCATGAGGTTTCTTGCATTCAGGACAAAGATTACGTATCAGGCGTTGCGACAGAACACCCAGTAATGTAGATGATAACAAAAAGGGTTCCACACCCATATCCTGTAAACGGACAATCGCTCCTACGGCAGAATTTGTGTGTAAGGTAGAAAGCACCAGATGACCCGTTAAACTGGCCTGAACCGCAATTTGAGCTGTCTCACTATCACGAATCTCTCCCACCATAACGACATCAGGATCCTGTCGTAAAATAGCTCTCAATCCCTTCGCAAAAGTCATATCAACCTTTGTGTTTACAGGTGTTTGCCCTATGCCATCCAGATCATATTCTATGGGATCTTCCACCGTTAAGATATTTCGTTTGCTGTCATTCAGCGCACTCAACACACCGTACAGGGTGGTCGTTTTACCTGAACCAGTAGGGCCAGTGACCAGGATAATACCATGCGGTTTTTTGATCATCTTACGCATGCGTTTTTCATCACCTTTAGCCATGCCCAGATGGTTCAAGTCCAGTCGCCCTGCCTGCTTATCCAGTAATCGCATAACCACTCTTTCGCCATGCCCCGAAGGCAAGGTAGAAACACGAATATCAACCGGTCTGCCTGCAATACGCAAAGCAATACGTCCATCCTGTGGTAATCGTTTTTCAGCAATATCCAGTTTAGCCATGACTTTAATTCGAGATACCAGCAAATTAGCAATTTGTCGGGGAGGTTCTATCATCTCGCGTAAAACTCCATCAATACGAAAACGAATGGAGAGACGGGTTTCAAAAGGTTCAATATGGATATCTGAAGCAGATTCTTTGATCGACTCAGTAATCAGGGCATTAATTAAACGGATAATCGGAGCATCATCATCACTTTCCAGTAAATCTTCCGGTTCTGACAATTCACGGGCAACATCATCCAGATCTAACTCGCCACCAATTTTTTCAGCATCGAAAAAAGCACCATCATTAGTGTTACTCTCAAACTGCCGGCTCAGCAAACTGTTGAATTCCTGCTCATCAACCATCACCAGATCACTAATTGCCCCTGTTACTCTCTGGGCTTCCACAATTGCCGAATGAGGTGCTTTGAAACGCACCATTAACTGATTAGTTTTCAGCTGAGGTGAGTAATAATTTATTACACCAAATTTTTTACAAAATGCATAAGGAAGTTGTTTATTTTCTATCATGAATATCTGAACTTAAGAATTAAGTTTTCCTCATATATTTTTCTTTTTTGATCGTTAACTGAAACAGTAGTTAATGTCATTTTTATGGCTGCAGGTGTTAAACTGACAGGCGTTATTCAGTTACTCTAATTCGTCAAGTACCGGCATTAAAGAATCCATTTTCTCCATCTTTGATAATTGTTCGTCTCTTATGAAGTTATATTTAGAATGACTCAGTAATCTTGCTTTGGCAGGATCTTTAATAATACTGGCTTTAATAAACACCAGTAAATTGCGTTTCTTTTTAGAAACCGATTTTGACCGAAATAAAGCACCTAGAACCGGAATATCACCTAGTAAAGGAACTTTTTGTTCCGTATCAATCAACACTTCATCAATCAAACCACCCAGCACCAGTAACTCACCATCTTCCAGTTGGACCACCGTTTTCAAAGAGCGTTTATTAGTCACCAGGTCAACGGCACCGGTACTGCTACCACTGATATTAGAGACTTCCTGATCTATATCCATGGTAATTGTATTACCTTCATTAATTTGCGGTTTAACCTTCAGGCTAATACCGATATCCTGACGTTCAATCGTTCTGAATGGATTTGAAACACCCGTTGAACCTGTTGTGGATGAAAACTCTCCAGTTACAAATGGAACATTCTGTCCTACAACAATTTCTGCTTCCTGATTATCCAAAGTAACAATAGAAGGTGTAGACAGTAAATTTGAATCCGAATCCCCTGACAGTGCTCGAATCAACGTCACAAAATTAAGGCTGGAATGATCAGTTCGCCCTAGCCCCAGAGTCAAACCATCTGAAATTGCGCTAGCAGCACCTGCAGCAAGACTGGTAATGGGTGTTCCTGAACCCGCAAAATTAGTCGCCATAACCGGATGATCAGCTGGAGAACCGTCTATCAGCCATTGCACACCTAACTCATTTGACGTATCTACTGAAACTTCGGCAATAATTGCTTCGATATGGACCTGAGCACGAGGTATATCCAGTTGTTGAATAACCGTCCTCAATGAACGAAATATAGACATGGGTGCAGTAATAACCAGAGCATTGGATACTTTATCTGCCTGAATACTTAGAACCGTTTTAGTAGGCGATTTATTTGCCCCGGCATTTTTTGACTGAGCTTTCAATACATCTTTACCCACACTGCCCAGTATTTTTGACAGGTTCTCAGCTTCTGCATAACGCAAGTAAATAACATGGATATTTCCGCTGGACTCAACCTCCTGATCAAGTTCAGCAATTATTGAGCGATACTTCAAACGTTCTTTTTTAGCTCCACTTAATAAAATGCTGTTAGTTCGTTCATCTGCACTAAATTTAACTGCAGGAGAGGATTTTTTTTTCTGCGCCAGACTATTACTACTCAACGTGGTGAGCAAACGTACAACTTCAGACGCAAAAGCATGTTGAAGTTTTATAAATTCAATTTCAGATTCAGTTTTTTTATCAATCTTGTCAATTATTGTACTGATACGATAAATATTAGAAGCACGGTCAGAAACTATTAACACATTAGTTTCCGCATAGGCCGCCAGATGTCCCTGTTGAGCAACCAGAGGACGTAAAATAGGCACCAGTTGAGTAGCATTTACATTTTTAATTAATATAACCTTAGTGACCAGTTGATCACCGTCTTTCCTGGAAACAGTATTCACAACAGGTGCAGAATCCTGTTTTGCGGCAGCATCCGGAATTATTTTAATAGCGTTTTTAGTTGGTACTGTTGAAAAACCGTGAACCTGCAAGATTGAAAGGAAAACGTTATAAACTTCATTTTCATTCAAGGGCTTGGATGAAATCACCGTTACCTTACCCTTTACACGCGGGTCAATTATGAAATTTTTCCCGGTAATCTGCGACACACTGTTTACCACTGCTGTCAGATCTGCATCACTGAAATTCAAAGTCACTTCTTCAGCATAAACAGCATTGCCAATCAGCAATAGAAGTATAAAAACAAATTTTTGAAAAAAATCAGTCATTTTATTAATTAACGTATTTATCAAAGAAATCATCCTGCTTATTGTAAATTAAAATCCATCGTTTCCCTGTTTCCATTACGGAGTACAGTCAGAGAAACGTTTTTAGCCGTAGTTAACGACTTCAAGGCATCCAGAGCCTGGAATGGTTTATCCAGCCCAATACCATTTACCGCTACAAAAACGTCATCTTTTTGCAGGTTTAGCTTTTTCAATAAACGTTCCCCACGTAACGCTTTAAGTTTATAACCAATATTTTTACCATTTTCTGATACGGGAATTGCTTGAAAGCGTTTAGCCAGCGCCAGAGGGTTATCAGCATATCGACGTTTATAACTTTGTAATACTTTAACGGATGATGAATCAGCACGGTTTAAATTTCTATTCCTTGCAGAACCGGGAACTGCTTTTAAATTAGTTCTTGGTTTTTCCAGCATTAATTTTTCTAACTGTCCCTGTCTGGATATTAAAATGTGATCCGGATTTATCTGGTCAATATAAATTTTATGATCAATCTCATCACCCAGACGGTAAAAATTCGTGCTTTTAGAATTTTTTTGCACAATAACAGAAGCCAGTGATTTATCTACAGAGTAGTAGATGCCTCTTAATTTATAATTCAGCGAACTTTCAGGAGCATCAACGACTTTGGCAGGTGCTGCAACAACTGATTCATTAATAACTTTTCCAAATAAAAAATTACGTGAAATCTGAGTGGTTTTTTCACGAACTGACAGCCCCTTTGTCATATTTTTATTACTGGCAGGTTGTTCAATCCATACCATCTCTCCATCACCAGGAAGAGGAACAATTTGCCAAACCAATAAAGACAGTTGATACGCTAAAATTACAACCACTATCAACGTAGTCATAAATATCAGGCGGTTATCCGTAAGTGTTTTGAAAAATGAATCCAGTTGCAAACTCTATTCCTGCCAGCGAGTAATTTTAACAATTAAGTAAAAGTCAGTGATTGTACAGTTATTGGCATTCTTATTGCAAAGTTTCAACTTAAAATATCGCGATTAGAAAGGTGTTAAGTTTCACATTTTAAAGATTAAAGTTTACGAGACGGTATTCGGTTATGTCCACGGTAAAGCAAACTGAAATTCCAGGACTTTTCTATCTCCCTGTTTTCAAGTGCAAATGTTTGAACTGTTAAGTCAGGTAATGTCAAAATCATACAACTGTGATTGAACTGAGTACTGCCAGGGTTAATCACAAAAGTATTTCCCAATTGCTGTGCATAAACCTGGTGAGTATGCCCGACGATCAACACATCATGTGCAAACCCTTCCAGTTCGTTTTCCCAGAACTCTTTTTGCTGTTGAATCAGCTCTCCATCCTGATCCAGTAATTTTATGCCTCCATGCTGAGATGAGGGTGGATTGGCATGAACCACATAGATTTTTTTATTTTCAACCTCAAGATGAAGCGTTTCCGGTAAAGATTTCAAATACTGTTCCTGAATAGACTCTGATTTACCGGTAATAGATTCAAGATATGATTGATCATGATTTCCAATAATAGCTTTACAGTTATATTTTTTCAGCAAGTCAATGGTGGGTATAAGAGTATCGAAGTAGCCGGCTATATCGCCAGCACATATAATTTCAGAAACATTATGACTGTCAAAAATCTCTAGAGCCTGCTGAAGAGGTATTGGGCTGGCGTGTAAATCACTAATTAGACCTATTTTGGTTGTCATTTTTTAACGGTATGAACCAATAGTTGAAGCCTTATGATACAACTAAGTAACTGCTTGTTTAAATTCTTATTAAAATTTTTAGCCCGCATAAAAAAGGGGATGCATGCCAATGCCGTAATATCAAAATATGTAAAACCCCATTAACAGTGAGTCTGCAGGAGAATATATTAAAAGTGCTAGAGAGTGGATTTCAATTTCGTTATGAATTTCTAAAATCCTAATAAAAATACGTTCAAACATGATGGCGCAAAAAGACTCACCATATTTCAACTTAGTCGTTAAAGGCTATATTGGGTTGTGAGTTCAACTGATCAACACACACTTTTTTTCTAGTCTCGATTCTATAAGGATAATTGTGCATTAAAATAACATGTCATCAATAGCATCGTCTTGATCTGCTGAATTACAATCAAGGTTTTCCTGAACCTGTGAAACTTTATCACTTTTAAACTGCGAAATCTTAATGCTAACAGCATCAATTGTGGTACTAATTTTTATTGATTCGCTTAAAGATTCCTCAACTAAAACCAACGTTGCATCAGAGCTTGAATTAATATTAGTTATATTTCGGTTAACGTTCTTAATTGCAGAATGTTGTTCTGAAATATCATTTGAAACATTTTTAGTCATCTTGGAAATTGAAGCAACATCTGAAACAACCTTATTTAGCCCGCTATGCGTTTCCGCCGCTAAATCTGAGCTGACAGAAGCTTCATTTTCTGTACTCTCCATTAATGATACAGCCGATTTAATTTTAACCTGTAATTTATCAATCATCTTACTAATATCATCTGTAGCTCCTTTTGTTTTAGTCGCTAAAGCACGTACCTCATCAGCCACAACGGCAAAACCACGACCATGCTGCCCTGCACGAGCCGCTTCTATAGCGGCATTTAAAGCTAATAAATTTGTTTGTTCAGAAATACTACTAATTACCTCTAAAATAGAAATGATTTCATTGCTCTCATTCTCAAGCTGGCCTATTTCATAGGCAGAAGAATCTATTCTACTGACTAAGCTATCCATAGATTTAATGGTTTTCACCATCTGTTGAGAACTTCCGTTGATATCCGTATTTAGTTTTAAAGTGATATTTGATATATCAGTAATATTAGACTGTATATTCTTAGATGAACTAGACATCTGTTTCATAGTTGCAAGGATATTGGTGATTTTTTCAAATTGAGCTTTAATAGCTAACACTGAACTCTCAGCTTTTAGTGCTTGCCGGTCACTTAGCAAATTAACATTAGACAGTGAATGGCTTGCATCACTAATTAAGTCTTCAACTCGAGTCATAAAAAGATTGAACGCATTTGACATCTGAGCGAGTTCATTTTTACCTTCATCAGGTAGACGTGCTGATAAATTATTTTCAGTTTGAGCATTTACTAGCTTGTTTTTTATAATGTGAAGAGAGTTACTAATATATGAGCTCAGAGAAAAGCTTCCAAACGCCGCGAATATTATAATAATAATTGTTGCCCACAGTATAATCTGGTGAGCACTTTCTAATGATTTTGAAAGGAACACCGTTTTCTCAGACGTTAAACGGTGATATTCAGAATCAAGTTTTTCAAATGCTGTAAATGCAGGGGTATCATCTACTTTAATGCTTTTATCGACATCATTAGAAGATTTACCTTGCAAGAGAAGTTTTTTTGCAAGGATCAGATTTTTATTATAATTAGAGGCTACGTCTAAAATACTCGATAGTGCCTGTATTTCAACTTTACTTAGGTGGGACAATGATTTGTAGGAATCTATCGCTTCATCAATTTTAGAGTAGTTCACTAAAAATTTTTGATAGTACTTATCATTATTTCTCAGTATATAGTTCTTAAAATTATGTATAGCCCCACCATAGCCAAATTCTGAACGTATCTGTAGCAATAAACCTTGTCTTTCAGCAATATTCCCCTGATAGTCATCCCAGTGTTTTTCAACGGGCAGTATCGATTTAAAAGCTAATCCACCAGCAATTAATATTGATAAAAGAAATAAGGCTGAACCAAAAAGTAGTAGTTGCCTCAAAGTAAGGTTTTTCATAATCGTGCACTGTATTTGAATAAATGAAGATACATATATATGTAGCACAAAAAAGCAATATTATTATACTAATTCGACCAGTATGGCGATAACTTTAGCTTGGTAATGAAATTCTAATTTTTACATACTGTATTCAATTTTAAGCTCTTCCAGACATTGAAAAAAACCTCATAGGGGTGGTAGCCATGCAGATTCCCAAGATTTTTTTCAGTGGCGAACATTCTGGGTAGCTCTTGCGGTCGGAGGGTGTCAGTGGCGGGATATTTTGGACCGAAGTTGGGGAATTATCACTTACGACAGGTGTGTCAGTTATTTCGGAATTATTCTCAGGTTTCTTCCAAAGGTGAGAGGACTTCTATAAAGCAGCAATAGCCCCAAAATGGGACTATTCACTACCGAAATTATTCAAGCTATCTTAATTAATAGCTGGATTATTCACAGATTCAATCCACTAATAGAAGACAGATTGATATTAAAAGAAATGCTGTTTATACTTTTATTTATTGATCATTTACAGAGTGAAAACGATGCGTTTAAAAATGAAATTATTAATGATTTTTCTGGTTCTCGTAGGGTTTATGGGAGAAAGTTATGCGCGTGCATATACTGATGAGAATGAGGCTGTAAAAAAAGGTTGGCAACACTTTAAGATGTTCTGTGCCAATTGCCACGGAAAACATGCCGATGGCAAAGGTCCATTAGTAGAAGCCATGAAATTAATGCTTTCTGATTTAACTACTTTAAAACAGACTGGAGATATTTGTATCGCAGAGCGTGTTTTGAGAGCCGTTTCTGGCGTCCATGATGTACCTGAAGGACAGGAGCAAAAGATGCCTGTTTTCAGCGGTAACCTGGAAAGCATCACCATTTACGAGATCACTCAATTTCTGAAAGCAATACAGAAATAAAGATATAGCGTTACTGGCAATAACGCTATACCCGATACAGTAAATCCATTTCAATTACTCTGGTTTGGCGTTGTCTTTATCTTCAGACTCATCAAAAGCTTTGCCTATGCCTTTTATCTCATATTTGAGTGCCGAGGCAGGGCAGATATCCACACACATTCCGCATCTTGTGCAATCTGCACCAATCGGTACTACTTCATCTTTGGCTCTACCCATGATAGTTGCATCTAAAACATGAGGCACCAGGCAAACTGTGCGACAGTCACCCCCGAAGAAACATAACTCTGGCTTATAGACCACGCGCAGGGGTGAGATCAAACCAACAAAACCATATGTCATTCCGATTGGACAGACATAGCGGCACCAGGCGCGTCTGGAGATGAATACCTCAAACAGGAGCAAAAAAAGCACCCACAATAATGCAACACCAGGACCATAGATCAGCGCCCGACTGAGAATACCGGTGGGAGAGATAGCTTCAAAAATGGTGTAGCCGGTTACCAGAGTCAATACAGCAAATGCCAGATAAAAGAAGGTACGTACACCTCGATGAAAGGTATACCCCTTGATGATTTTTTTGGAAACAAGCCAGAGATGCAGCTTCTCAGCCAATTCAGAAAGAAGATGATAGGGACAAGCCCAGGAGCAAAAGGTTCTACCGCCCAGCAACAGCCAGAGTATAAATACTGTAACCATACCAATCATCAGGTTCAATGCTATATGCTTGAAAGCTAATATAACTTGCAGTGCAGAATTGAGATCAGCCATATGAAAACCGATGAAGCGAGAAGCTGTTATTGCACCTTCAAGTAACTGAATATCAAAATAATAGGAAACTACAAACAACAGGTTGATAGAAATCAATACTGCCCAACGGCGCTTTAACCAACGACTAGCCTCTCCTCTCTTTCGGTTAGCCTGCCTTTCTGCTTCAAGCTTCGCCAGAGTTATCTTGTTAGCTTTTTTATACTTATGGATTTCCTGAACTTTTATGGAAATCTCATCATTGGCTGGCCTTGTAGGCTCTCGCCCGATTATCTGTGCTAGAGATTCAGTAAAATAACCCATCTCTTTCTCCTCAAGTCAAATTTGTTATCTTGTGGATATCAATCACGATAGCCGGTTTTTCCAGTGGGCAAATCATCTCGCATACACCGCATCCAACACAGCCTTGCTTGATCACTGGTAACATCCGTAACGTACCATTAGGCATGGCTACTTCTTCCATGGCAATAGCATGTACTGGCGGGCATTCATTACCAATTTTTTTTGCAACCCTGGCTATTTTTTCACCTTCCGCAGGCTTATTCTTTTCGGCCTCGGCACACTGGGTAATTCGTATCTCAATTGGGCATTGACGGATACAAAGGTCACATATTTCCAGATCATAGGGATGATCAGCTACCGGTATGGGGTTCCACCGGTCAATCTCATCAAAACGTAGCATTCCTTTATAGTCAGGGCCTCGAGCCTGCCCCTTGAAACCTTTTCCCAGTGCGGCCAGACAAGTTCCTGGGCTAGATAGCCGGGCAAAACCCATGCGTGAATCAGCCGGGAAATCCAGCTCATGAGCCAGAGACCCTGTTGGACATGCCAGCACACATTGCAAACCATCACAGGAAAAATCACAGGCCTGGTCTCGAGCGTTGATATAAGGGGTGCCAATTCCTATTCCATCATTCATATCCGTCAGCTTGATTGCCTCAACCGGGCATACCTGAACACACTGACCGCATTTGATACATGAAGAGAGAAAATCTTTTTCATCGGAGGGTGTTTTGAGTGCACCTGGTGGTCGAAGACGTAATGTGGTTCCCTGCACTACAGGCAAAAAGCCCAATAAAGTGAAACTGAGCACTCCGGCAGCCATAGCTGAGGTCCGCAGAAACTCCCGACGGGCTTTTCCCTTACGTTTACCAGATAACACTTTTCCAGATTTGGTTTTTTTTAATACCGTTTTATCAGACATATCATTTTTTTCCTCGATGCCCTGTACTACTAATATTCAAATGTCTGATAAATGAATAAGTTATCTACCTTTATCTGAACTGAAAGCTACCACACTATTAATATATATTTTAGCTAAGGTATAAATATGTTTCCCGTATTTAGCTTAATAATAGAATTTGATAAATAATAACTATTAGATCAATAAATTGTTTTATTGGTTTTAGTGCGTTAGTTAAAATTATGCTCAAATATTGTGAAATGCCACATTATTTTCTTAATATATTCTCATTCATCGTATAAATAATCAATGGCTTCAAATGGTACTTTAGTATTACCCCATTTCTGTAGACATGTTATGGCTCGACATAAAATACTCAACCCATGAGAAATATCTCTAACTCTAAGCTTTAACAGATCACAGCTTCTGAGTTTGCTATCTATTAGATGAAAGAAAGGGCTAATCTGTGCCTCATCACTATTTGTATGTTTCTATTTGAGGGGATAGTGATAGTATTTAACAGAGGCTTTTATTGATAATAAACAGAGGGTTTATTGAAATGGAAAAGTGTTATTTGATCTGGACCTTGTGCCTATTTAGCCTTGCCCTGATACCAGGCGAAGCACTTTCCATTGAAGATGAACCATTCAGGGAATCGGTCATTATTTTTAACACCATCTGTGCAAAATGTCATGAAGCTCAATGCAGTGGTCGATTAAGTTTTAGTAACTCCTATCAGGCATCAATCGATCATATTGTTCGCCATTATGACTCGGCATCTGAAAAAAAATGGCTGCAAAAGGAGTTATTTACCATACTAAACCACATGAAAGAAAAGTGTGCCTATTACCCAGTCCCACTAAATGTTCCTCCCAACAGGATATGGGGTACTGAAACTCTCGAAAAAAAGACAACCCTGCGGGAGAGAAATTACTTCATTCCGATCGGCCCATTCACTCCCGGACACTACAATCTTGAAATAGAGCTGGCAAAGGATGCAAAGATTACCATGCATATTATCTCTGAAACATTCGAACTGGTTATTGAAGACTGCTACCAAACCAGTGGCCAGCGATTAGTGATCCCGTTTTTTATTGAAGAGACTGAGAATTACTATCTTCGAGTATACCCGCGGATACCGGTACAAATCACACAGCTTGCAATCTCTACCACTACCCAAAAATGAAATACATTTTGCCAGGAATGTACTCGCTTCTAGTAAGCACAGGGATATCAGAATAACAGGTAGTTTGGCTGAGAACATGGGGGAAGCACAGAAAAGGTATAAAAGGGCAGTAGCAGAAAAAAGACTACACAAGAGGGTAGTTTACAGACTGGTAATGACTGGACTATTTAGCTGTTGAGTAGCTAGTTTGTTGCTGAGTTATCTGGAAGAATTGGTATAGTTTATTTCTTGGTCAGGGTATGACCTGGTAAGAGACTCACAACCCTTTTCAAGCATTTACTCATCATCATCTGATATTACTTCTGCCTTACCCAGCTTAATAGCATTTTGCAGGTAAATTTTATTGAAAGACACTATTTGATTCATTGTGATATTACGAGTTTTCCATTTATCACCTTCATCGGAAATGATTTCAATAGTCATACCAGAAATAATAATTTTCTTACCAATCATTTTAGTCATCTATCGATCCGAACTATTCGAGCAGCACCAATTTTAAGGTTTATAGAGAAATGAAAACGGTAATGATAGCGGGTCAGATCACCAAAGCTATTCTTGCCCAGAGACTATTTGATACCAGTTACGATTATCTCTTCTCAGTATTCCACGGGTTACCATTTTATCAAGGTAAGTTTTGGCTTTATCTCGCGATAGCGTTTCTCCATTAAAATTAAATTTCATTACCGCATTAATCGATGGCGGGATTTTTTTATCCTCAACAATAGCTTTTAACAACCGCTGATAACACATTTCATCTGCTTCTTTAGTGGGCATATCATCCGCGATTAAACAGATACCATCTTCAGATACTTCCCCGCTAGGGCATAATTTTCTGTGTACAGAGGTACAGCCCAATGGAATGACGAAGAGTGTTAAGGTGGTTGCTACTATAGGCCCAAACAATAAAGAGATGGCCATGCCCTGAAAAATCGGGTCAAATAATATGGTTGCAGCTCCAGCCATCATAGTTAAGTTGGTTACCCAGATTGGACGCATTCTAATTTGCCCAGCCGTTGCAACTGCATGCACGGCATCCTGCCCGAGATACACTTCATTTTTCACAAAATCCACTAGTAAAATGGAACTTCTGACTTCTATACCTGCCAGTGCAATAAAGCCAATCATCGAAGTAGCAGTAAACTCGGCATTCATAATCCAGTGCCCTGGAATAATCCCTATCAGAGTCAGCGGAATGGGTGCCATGATAACGGCGGGCAAAATAAAATTTCTGAATTCAAGGACCAGTAAACCAAAGATGAGTACCAGTGCAGCTGCAAAAGCCAGTCCCATGTCACGGAAGGTTTCATAGGTAACCACCCATTCACCGCTCCATTCAAAACCAGAATGTAAATCATCATCAGGCGGTCCGGTCATGGTTCCGGTGATTTGAACACCATCAGGGCTAACATAATTTTTCAGCGTATCTTCAACTGATAAGATCCCATAAATGGGAGCTCCCAGACGACCTTCCATTTCACCCACCACGTATTCCATAGAACGTAGATCTTTTCGATAGATAACATTTTGTTCTTCAGTTTTGACAAAACTACCCAGCTCGGCCAGAGGAATCATTTGTCCCTGAGTAGAAGGAATCGGCAGGTTGGATAAACGTTCTATCTCACCCCTTTTTCCTAGCGGCATCTGAAGCACAATGTATTTAGGTTCCAGCGAGCCATGACCTTTCATATCACCTAACTGATACCCCCCCATGGCCATCTGGATATTTCGATTAATAGTTTCGACCCCGACACCCTGACGCAGAGCTTTTTCAGTATCCACATTAAACTGCCAACGTTCATAGGGCATAATCATGTAATTATCAGCATCCACCAGATTAGGTGTTTGCTCAAAAATTTGTGTCATATCAGTGGTAACCTGTCGCCGGGTTTTCGCATCAGGGCCATATATTTCAGCCACCACCGTTTGTAGTACCGGTGGTCCAGGAGGCATTTCTATTATCGCTATTTTTGCACCCATTGCATGAGCCTGTTCGGTGAGTAACTTCCTGGTGGACTCAGCAAGCTGGTGACTACTCCGGTCACGATGTTCCTTATCCATTAGCATGACCTGAATATCTGCATGCCAGGGCTCCTGGCGTAAATAATAATGTCTGACCATGCCATTAAAGTTAAAAGGTGATGCCGTTCCTGCATAGGTTTGCAAAGCAGTAACTTCGGGCACATTTTTACGTACTGTTTCAGCCAGGCGTCTGGCGACATTAGCAGTTTCCAGTAAAGCCGTTCCTTCCGGCATGTTAATTAAAATATTAAATTCAGGCTTGTTATCAAAAGGCAACATTTTTACTGTGACAGACTTGGTGTAAAACATTGCACAGGCAAGAAAAAACATCACAATAACCGAAATTAAAAAGCCCCAGCCTAAAAAACGATTTTTGATTAATGGCAATAATAAAGGACGATAAAATCCGCCAATCCTGTCCTGAATATTTTTTTCATGGACTTCTGCTTTCCTCAATGTATCTAACCTGGGTTTTAAAAGCAGCGAAAACCAGGGCGT
The DNA here is from genome assembly GCA_018669845.1 of Gammaproteobacteria bacterium. Lineage (GTDB taxonomy): Bacteria > Pseudomonadota > Gammaproteobacteria > JACNJF01. The sequence goes on from JABHSO010000133.1 coordinate 24,769, forward strand.
AAAAACAAAGGCGGCAAACAGGGAAAAAAGCATCGCAACCGATCCCAGTACCGGTATAGGCCGCATATAGGGCCCCATCATTCCACTCACGAAACCCATCGGAAGCAGTGCCGCTAAAATGGTAAAAGTTGCAATGATGGTGGGGTTCCCCACTTCTCGAACGGCGTCCACAGCCGTTTCCAGAGTTGTTTCACCATTTCTCAACCATCGTCTGAATATATTCTCTACCACAACAGTTGCATCATCCACCAGAATACCGATAGAAAAGATCAGTGCGAACATACTGACACGGTTAATCGTATTACCCAGTGCCCAGCTTGACCAGATGGTAATTAAGATAACCACTGGAATAACCGTAATGACTACAACGGCTGGCCTGGCACCGATCGTAATCCAGCAAAGAATACTGACCGCAATAGCAGCATAAACCAGAGCTTTTAATAACTCATTGACCTTGTCATTGGCGGTCTTGCCATAATCACGTGTGATGGTGGCGTGGATATTATCCGGGATCAACCTGCCTTTCAGGCTATCCAGTTTAGCGATGACAGCTTTTGCTACGGTTACCCCGTTAGAACCTTCTTTTTTGGCTAGAGCGATCGTTACAGCAGGAATATCACTGGCGAGCTTTTCAGGATGAGTGTTATCGGCACCAGAATAAAAGGAAACCAGTTGTTTGGGTTCTGACGCCCCATCGATGATATTGGCTATATCACGCAGATAGATCGGCTTACCCTGATTCACCCCAACGACCAGCTGTTCAATATCACTGGCATTTTTTAGAAAGGAGCCGGTAAAAACTTTAAACGAAGTCGCTCCCTGCTCAAGATATCCAGCTGGGAACTCACTGTTAGAGGTGCGGATCGTTTTTGCAATCTGATCCAGGCTGATACCAAAACCAGTTAAACGCTCTGGTAAAACTTCAATGCGCAGCTGCTGTTTTCGGCCGCCTACAACAAAGCCCTGCCCTGCATTAGGTACTTCTTTTAAACGTTGTAATACTTTATGAGCCAGCACACGCAACTCGGAATCATAAACCCCTTCCCCCCATAAAGTCAGAGTAACAACCGGAACATCATCTATCCCTTTGGGTTTAACCAGTGGCATGGAAACATCTGGAGGTATTTTATCCATGTTGGATTGCAACTTATCATGCACCTTAACGATAGATGGCCCCATTTCTTCATTAACCTTGAAGCGTACCGTCACAATACCCTGGTCATGTTGAGAGGCTGAATAAATATGTTTTACTCCAGGAATTTCTTTCATCATGCCTTCGAGAGGAGCAATCGCAAGATCGGCCACGTCTTGTGCAGAAGCACCGGAATACTGGATAAAAATATCGATCATAGGCACCGAGATCTGCGGATCTTCCTGCCGTGGTGTATACATCAAACCAATCAGGCCGATAAACAATGCCGCACCAAAGAATAAGGGGGTCAGGGGTGAATCGATGAAGAAATTTGCAATATTGCCCGCCAGTCCCAGCCGGGGACCTTCCTCATGTTCAAGGTGAGGATGAGATAAGGCAGGCCTTCTTGAGACATGATCTATCTTTCTTGTCGATTTATTGTCAGCCATTTTAAATCACATATTTTGACCTTATTGAGTTATTTCTATACCGGAAGTAACAAAAGCCGGCGGTCGATCAAGCACACGTTCATTCTCCTTGACCCCATAATTAATAACGATTTGACCGGAAGGCAAAACATTACCGACTCTGACCAGGCGTAATTCAAGCTGGTTTTGTAGGTTAACAACAAAGATGGAAGGCAAACCACCCCGCTCGATTACAGCAGTAGATGGAACCAGTAAATGTTTTTTAGTGGTAGTGGTAGTGCCTGAAACCGGTATCAGGACTTCAGCATAATTACCCGGGAATACCTGGTTATTAGCCGCTAAAGTAAACTTAACACGCGTGGTATGCCTGACTGGATCAGAAGTAGGAAATATTTTACTGACCCTGACCTGAATATCCTGAGAAAGCCCATCGACACGGGCACTGATTAGTTGATTCTGTTTGATTGACTGTCTTAGTCGACCAGGCAAATCAACAACAATTTCTAATACTGTCAGATCCTCAAAGGTGAGCAGGCGTTGCCCGGGTTGTACCGTATCGCCAATTTCAATATGCTTGCTGACGATGACACCATCAAAAGGGGCAATACTCTGTGTATCCCGTATATGTGACTCTATTTGCTGTATTTGTGCCAGTGCCTGCTCCAGTGCATATTGAGCCTGACTCAACAGTGTTCGACTTGCATAGATATCGGCACCTCTTTCTGCACTATAGTCACGGATACCCATAACTTCAGACATTGGATTGGAAAATATCTGATCAAACATACCCGGCATACCCATCCCTCCGGGAGTTTGATTGGTCATTGAACGTGACTTAATTTGACGGTAAAGCTGTACATTGGCATTGTTGACGGCATCATAAGCTGAATAATACTGCGCCATAGCTGTCTGTCTTTTAGCCAGTAGTTCATCATCATTTATTTTTACCAGCAAATCACCCTGATCGAAATGATCACCTTCTTCACCTGATATGCTAACAACTCGACCTGGCATCTGGGCTGAAAAAACGACTGACTTATGGGCGGCAACCTTTCCACCAACAAATACACGATTTGCTGCAATGGACTGGATTTGAACAGGCACGATGGATAAGGGCTGGGGCTCAGCCGACTGGGTACTCAAGGAGAAAAAAGCCAATGACAACAGGGGCAATACATAAAAAAATGTTTTCATAGCACACCGTTTAAACAAAACCCCTCCAGAAAGACGGGTTATTTCACTTAGAACTCCGATGTGAACAGATTTATCGTTATATTGGAATGAGCCTAATCAATAATTCTGTAATAACTATTGATATAACCAGCAATAAAAATACCTGCAGCAAGCTGACGGGGTATTAAGTGGGATTCACCCGCTTCACATCGTTCAATATTTATTCGCAGCAAGCTGTGGGAATAGAACCCCAAGAGATTTAATTGAGTAAGTATTTTTTAATGATCGTTAAATGGCTAACAAAATAAAGAGACACGAGGACCTTAAAGACCTTGTTCTTTTGAAATTGTTGCTGTTTTGCCGTGAGGTCTGACAGGTCATCGGTTTGTGATTTAATGTAGGCATCGGCGGCAATCAAAAAACCTGCCGTACCCGCTGCTGGATCCTGAATGTTTCACCGGGTTGTGGTTTAAGGCAATTTACCATGCAGTTAATTAATGGGCTCGGAGTGAAGTATTGCCCGGCACCGGACCTGGTTTCATTCGCATTCTTTTCTAATAACCCTTCGTACAGATCACCCAGCCCATCACGCTTTGCATCGAACCAGTCGAATTGATCGAGACTTTTAATAATTTGTTTCAGGTGCCCTGGTTCGCGCAAGCGAGTGTGGGCATCGGTATAAATAGCCTGTATCAACTGGTCTTCATGAATCACATTACCTTCGGTGTCTCTACCGTTTGAAAGTACATATAAGATACGTTTGTATTCATCCAGTAGCACCAGACCATCTTTGTCATTTAAATCTGTCCAGCGGCAACCTTCGGGTAAAGGATGATTTTTAAGCTAGCCAGATTCGGTATTTTCATGCACCATTTTAATGAACAGCAGCAATACCAGTTCGGTGACGTATTCACTGTAGTTGATACCATCGTCACGCAGTACGTCACACAGGTTCCACAATTTCTGGACGATGCTGTTGTTTGTCATTGTTATCTCGGGTTATTCCTGATTTAAAATTTCAATATAAGCGCTATAAGCGAATACACGATTACGCTTTTGGCCAGTAATTTCTTTTACTATGCCTGACTGTTGCTCTAATACATCGAGCACTTTGCCCACGGTGGCAGCCGTTAAGCCGGTTAGCTCTATCAATTTATTAATGCTTGCAATGGGGTATTCAAACAGGGCATCTATGATTTGAGTGGCTGAACCTGCCTGACGACCTATTTTGGATAATGCGGCTTTATCTTTTTGTCTGAGTGCATTTAATTGCTGTGCTGTTTTTACAGCCTGATTAGCCGTCTCTGCAACTGCATCGACAAAAAATAAAACCCAGGCTTCCCAGTCGCCGGTCAGGCGGACCTGGTTGAGTCGTTCGTAATAAGTCTGGCGGTGTTTTTTAAAGAATACTGACAGGTAAAGTAATGGCTCAACAAGCACTTTAGCTTCAACCAGAATCAGCAGAATTAACAGGCGCCCTATCCGGCCATTGCCATCCAAAAACGGATGGATGGTTTCAAACTGCACATGGCTTAATGCCGCTTTTATCAATGGATCTGTAGTTTCAGGAACATCGTTAATAAAGTTCTCGAGATGTGACCAGCAATCGGCCAACACATTGGCAGGTACCGGAACAAAAGTTGCCTCATCCGGGCGATGACCACCCAACCAAACCTGGCTTTTGCGAAATTCACCAGGGCTACGATTAACTCCACGCCCTGAAGTCATCAAGGCTTGATGTATTTCAGTCACCAGCCGATAACTAATGGGGTGTCCCTCTCGTATACGCTTGATACCCAGATTTAATGCACTCACATAGCATGACACTTCTTGCACATCATCTATAGGGACACCGGGTAAAGAATCCATTTCATACAACATTAAGTCGCTTAATGAAGATTGCGTACCTTCGATTTGCGATGACATCACGGCTTCTTTTCGAACATAGCTGTAGAGAAATAGATGAGCATCTGGCAATAAACTACTAATAGCATCCAGCCTGCCTAATGCCAGCATGGCCTGATTAATTCGCCCCTGTAGTTTATTATCAACAGCCAGTGGAGGATTGGGCGGCAATGGCGCAGGCACAAACGCTTCGCATGCGATACCGCCTGCAATTGCGGGTGTGTATTGCCCTGTTAGTCCCCGATTCATACCTGCCCTGAATGTTTTGTTTTAAAATGAACTTAAAATAAGCTGAATAGTTATTATATTTTAACCGTTAAGTTAAAATAAGAAAGTTCTTATTTTAAGTTTGTTTTGAGTCGGTCTTCACCTGTCGATATTTAGCTGTTATTTAGACAGGTTATTGCTTTATGTCGATAGCATAAACACGAACCATGACATTAACTTGCTTCCCACAAATGTTCTCTCAGTTCGCCAAGAACACTGTCAAGATGACCAACCAGCACTTTATCTAACTGTTTAACACCGCCCTGAAATGCAGGCAGTTCATTAATAAACTGTTTATCCAGCACGACTTCATGCACTAGTTGCTTGGCCAAACGGTTTAACCATTTACGCTGAACCGTAGACCAGCTGTGTAATGAATAAATCATTTCCATTGCATGGGTAGAGCCCAATAAAAACTAATTGTAATCTTTACCAAGAACCGGCAAAGTAAACCATATGAATATTAAAGAACAGCTGAATGGAATCACGTCCCCAAATGGGCTTTTTCTACAGGTTCGTTATACGAAAATACATAATTGACTTTAGTATCAATAATGCTACTATTTAAAAATGAGTGGCATAGATAAAATCCTGGAACAAATGAAGCTAAACCCTAAAGGGGTTCGTTTCAACGATTTAAAGAAAGTATGTTCACATTATTTTGGTAATCCCCGCCAAAGCGGTAGTAGTCACTGTGTTTTCAAAACACCATGGCCAGGAGATCCACGCGTGAATATACAAAATCAGAAAGGTAAAGCTAAGCCATACCAAGTCAAGCAAGTGTTACTTGCAATTGAGCAACTGGAGGTAAATCATGACCCTAGAAACTGATAAGTACACCTATCGTGTAACATGGTCAGAAGAGGATGAAGAATTTATTGCTCTTTGTGCTGAATTCCCAAGCCTAAGCTGGCTGGCCGACAGTACCGAAAATGCATTAAAGGGTATTAGGTCTGTCGTAAATGAGTGTGTAGAAGATATGTGCCAAAGTGGAGAAAATATTCCAAAACCATTTTCTATTCGTAATTATAGTGGCAAGTTTATGGTTCGTGTTCCACCAGAAGTACATCGCCATCTTGTTACAGAAGCTGCTGAGTCAGGTGTTAGTCTAAACCGTATAGCAAGTGCCAAACTAGCACATTAATCGTATAATCGGGATAGGGAGCTACTCAAGTAGCCCCCTCCCACAGCACCGTACATACGGGTCCGTATACGGCGCCTGGCCAGGTATTAACTGAGATACTTCATCGGGCAAATCGGCTTCATATCAAGTGTCTATCGGGTCGTAACCGGAAGGTGAATTTTGCACCATAGCGTTCGCACGGAGATGAGTCCGATCTTTTGGAAATGTGCATTATTCAATCCAGCGTTGGTAGCCAAAGTCTTCGAGAGTCGCCAGTAGCTTTTACGCGATAGCCCCAAATTGATGGCTTCACGTTTTCTCACTCCTAGCTTTAACAGTTCACGGATTCTTCGCCTCGGTCTGCGCCACTGTTTCCAATAACACATTCTAAGCCGTCTTCTAATCCACCCGTCAAGCTCCACTGCATCATCGTACTTCAGCCCACATCCATAATGCGCCATCCAGCCCTGAGCATAGTGTTTCAGGCGAAAAATTCTCGACATAATGGATATCCCGGGACATCGTCGTGTGATGCTTTTAAGCTCTTGCTTGAACCCCTTTACTTTTCGTTCAAGGGTTCTTAACTTCTTGAAGTGGATTTGAAATCCGAGTACTGAACTTTGTTTGACAAGACCTACCTTGCTTTTACACTGGTTCACCTTTACCTTGAGCTTACGCTCAAGAAATCGTGTGGTGCTTTCCAGCACACGTTCACCCGCACGTTTTGACTTGACGAAGATCGCCACATCATCAGCGTAACGGATGAATTTATGTCCTCTTGATTCCAGCTCCTTATCAAGAAC
>JABHSO010000094.1 GCA_018669845.1 Gammaproteobacteria bacterium
ATTTTAATATGAATCCCTTGTCGACCTTTGCTCGTGACAATTCTATAATTACACTTCATTTTTCTCAGGAATATCTTTTTGAACACCTCAGTTAGTCAAAATCAACGTGTACTGTCAGGTATGCGTCCAACCGGTTTGTTGCATCTTGGTCATTATCATGGCGTTTTAAAAAACTGGATTGAGTTACAGCATAGCTACGAATGTTTTTTCTTTGTGGCGGACTGGCATGCGTTAACAACGCATTATGAAAACCCTTCTATCATTGCTCAAAGCGGCATTGATTTGGTTATTGACTGGCTGGCTGCCGGTGTTAATCCTGGTAGTTCAACCATTTTTATTCAGTCACGAGTGCCTGAACATGCTGAATTGTTCACCTTGCTATCAATGATAACTCCTTTGGGCTGGCTGGAACGAGTGCCCAGTTATAAGGATCAGCAGGATAAACTGAAAGATATGGATCTGAGTACCTATGGATTTCTTGGTTACCCTTTGCTGCAATCTTCAGATATTCTCATTTATAAAGCAGGGCATGTTCCTGTTGGAGAAGATCAGGTAGCGCATGTAGAGTTAACCCGTGAAGTGGCGCGCCGTTTTAATCATCTTTATGGTAAAGAAATTGATTTTGAGGAAAAAGCTCAAATTGCCATCAAAAAGATGGGTAAGAAAAATGCCAAAATCTATAATAATTTGTTAAAGCGTTACCAGGAACAGGGAGATGGTGAAGCATTGTCTGTGGGGCATGCTCTACTGGATTCACAGCAAAATATCAGTATCGGTGATAAAGAGAGACTGGTGGGATACCTCGAAGGTGGTGGTCGGATCATTTTACCTGAACCTCAATCTTTACTGACGGCTTCTCCAAAGATGCCGGGACTGGATGGGCAGAAAATGTCTAAATCCTATAACAATGCGATTGCTCTTAGAGAATCTCCGAAACAGATCGAAAAGAAAATTAAAACAATGCCTACGGACCCTGCACGTATTCGACGTACTGACGCTGGTGATCCCGAGAAGTGTCCGGTGTGGCAGTTGCATCAGGTGTATTCAAGTGATGACCTTAAGAAAGAAATAATTGAAGGTTGTACAACAGCTGGAATTGGCTGCGTCGATTGTAAACGACATATTATCGATAGCATTCTGGTTGAGCTTAAACCTATTCAGCAAAGGGCTAAAGATTATCAGGAAGACCTTGCAAGTGTTGAAAATATAATCAATGAAGGTTGTGAAGAAGCGCGTGATGTTGCCCGTGATACGATGGAGGAAGTGAGAAAAGCAATGGGTATTACGCTTAGATAGCCATGACTGATTTATTCCAGGAAAATCAGCTTAACCAGTCGGAAATGCCATTTGCACTGGTTGAAGGTGAACCGTTAACGGTTATTCCACAAGATTTATATATCCCGCCGGATGCGTTGCAGGTCTTTCTGGAAGCCTTTGAGGGGCCGCTGGATTTATTGCTTTATCTTATCAAACGTCAGAATCTTGATATTTTAAATATACCTGTGGCACACATCACCAAGCAATATATGGATTATATTCAAATGATGGACCAACTGGCACTTGAACTGGCCGCTGAATACCTGGTGATGGCATCGATGCTGGCAGAAATCAAATCACGTATGTTATTACCCCGGCCAGTGGGCGATGATGATGAAGATGATCCCAGGGCTGAATTAATTCGTCGTTTACAGGAGTATGAGCAGTTTAAAAAAGCGGCGGAGGATCTTGATGGATTACCTCGTGAGGAACGTGAAATTTTCTTTTCTCATGCTGAGTTGCCTGATATTAAAGAAGAAGTACCTGTCGTTGAGGTGACTATCAATGACTTATTAATGGCCTTCCGTGACGTTGTTAATCGAGCCGAACAATTTGCCAGTCATCATATTGAACGCGAAACATTATCAGTTCGAGAAAGAATGAGCATTGTTCTCGGTAAACTCAAAACTGATGACTATACTGAATTTAAAGATTTTTTTATTGTTGAAGAAGGTCGGATGGGTGTAGTGGTCAGTTTTCTTGCGATTCTTGAACTGGTCAAAGAATCAATGATTGACCTTGTACAAAATGAACCTTATGCGCCTATCTATGTTAAAGCTAGAGGGTAAAAGATATAGTCGGCATTCGGCAGTCGGCAGAAAATTTTGTTAACATAAAATTTTGTAGTCACACATAATATTGACTTACGACTTACGACTTACGACTTACGACTTACGACTTACGACTTACGACTTACGACTTACGACTTACGACTTACGACTTAAATAATGGAACTACAAAAACTTAAACCTATCATCGAAGCCTTGTTATGTGCTGCTGATGGTCCTTTAACAGTGAATCATTTATATGATCTGTTTACGGGCGATCTTGATCAGCCGGTTAAAGATGATATCCGTAAGGTATTACATGAACTGGTGGATGAATATCAGGCAAAGGGTATGGAAATAAAGCAGGTTGCCAGTGGATTCAGGTTACAGGTTAATCCTGATTATTCGATCTGGATTACGCGTCTTTTTCAACAGAAGCCACCACGTTATTCACGTGCTTTACTTGAAACATTAGCATTAATTGCTTATCGACAACCAGTTACTCGGGGTGAGATTGAAGCTATCCGTGGAGTGAGTGTTAGTTCAAATATGATTAAAACATTACAGGAAAGAGAGTGGGTTAAAACTCTGGGGCATAAAGATGTACCCGGAAGACCCAGCCTGTATGGCACCACCAGTGAGTTTTTAGATTACTTTAATTTAAAGAATCTGAATGAATTACCTACGCTTTCAGAACTTAAAGATCTTGATCAGTTTCATCCGGAGCTAGCTTTAAATGATGATGCTCTTCAAGAGACTGTAAATGAACCCGGTAATACAGAAAGTGAAGCAGACGCTGAAACTACTCAGCAGAATACTTCTGAAAGTGAACAAGCCGCTTCATAATGAATTATCTTAATCCTCATTTTATGTTCAGGCTGATAGCCGCTTTGCTTCTGATGAATCTTTATGCCTGTGGTGATAAAGGGCAGGAAATCCAGCAATGGTTGCATGAGGATACCGGGTCTTATGGTGCGACGATTAGTGCGGATAATAAATATCTGCTCACGGGCTCCATAGGTGGTTATGGTCGTGTTTGGGATGTCGCTAAAAATGAAGTTATTTATAGTGTTCAACATAAAGAAAATGATGAGGGTGGGTTAATTGCTGCCAGGTTTTCTGATAACGGTAAATTCTTAATCACCATAGAGCAGCAATCAATTGCCAGATGGTTAGTTACTGATGGACGTCTGATAGGCTACTGGTCCTGGCCTGATTTACGTGACGTGGCTGTTTCGGAAAGTGGTCGTTATGCTTTGATTGGAATGAAAGCTAATCAGGCTATTTACTTTGATATGCAAGCGGGAAAAATGGTTTATGTTTTTCCGCACCACGAAAAAATAACTTCTGTTGCACTATCTCGCGATGGACGTTTTGCATTAACCGGATCGGATGACTGGCATGCCAGTTTATGGAACCTTGCGACGGGAGAACATATATGGTCGAAAAACATGAAATACAAAATTTCACAGGTTGAATTATCTGATGATGGAGAGTTTGCCATGGCTAATGCTTATGTTGGACAGACCAGAATTTATTCAACAGATTCAAAAGGAACGCTTGTCAGCCAACTGGATGTGAAAGCAAGAGGCATGACAGTCGTATCAGCCGATTTTTCAGACGATGCATCAATTCTGGCAACAGGACGTGCATCAAAAGGTATTGATATCTGGGATGTAAAAACGGGTCTTTCTAAAAAGAGCTGGTTACCCGAGGTGAAGCATAAGGTACAACCTGACTCTGCTACCATTTTAGATCTAAATATCAGTTCTGACAAATCTCAACTATTATCCGAATCCTCTACTGGCATAGGCCAGCTTTGGTCTATCAAGTAGTTTTCACCGCAAAGGACGCAAAGGTCCGCAAAGAAAAGCTGGGGAACTTGTTTGATTTTAACCTGGTTAAAGTGCAAGTCATTTATTTATGACACTATTTTTATTTTAACTGGAATATAAATGAATAATTTCTTTGATTTTCTTCGCGTACCTTTGCGCCCTTTGCGGTAAAATAATTTTAATATTAATAAGGTTTTCCCTACTATGGATCGCATTCAAAAAGTCCTGGCAAATCAGGGCGCAGGTTCTCGTCGTCAGATTGATAAATTGCTTCAGGAAGGCCGCATTAAGGTTAATGGCAAGGTCGCTAAACCTGGTGATCAATTGCAAGGTGGAGAAAAAGTCAGCATAGATGATAAGCTGGTAAAGTTTCCTCGACATATTATCAAACCAAAAGTATTGATGTATCACAAACCTGTGGGTTTAGTGAGTACACGTTCTGATCCCGAAGGCAGGCCCACTGTTTACGGACAATTACCTAAACTACAACAGGGTAGAGGGATCGGAGTAGGTCGCCTTGATATTAATACATCAGGCTTATTACTGTTTACTACAAATGGTGAGTTGGCAAATCGTTTGATGCACCCTTCATTTGAAATAGAACGTGAATATGCGGTCAGGGTGAGAGGAGAAGTTACTGATGAAAAAGTGGCAAATTTAACAGCGGGTATTGAGCTGAGTGATGGCGTTGCAAAATTTGACCTGATCACCGATGGTGGTGGGCAGGGCACTAACCACTGGTATCATGTCACACTGCGAGAAGGAAAAAACCGTGAAGTCCGCCGTTTGTGGGAAGCTGTTGATGTAGAAGTCAGCCGACTGGTAAGAGTACGTTACCAGGATTTCACTCTGCCCAAATGGTTAAAGCCCGGTAAAATACGTTTTCTTGATGATGATGTGGTGGTGAGGCTTTTTGAATCACTGCAGCTGGAATACCCAGGGGAAAATAAAAACAAGATACTGAAAGTGGCTAAAGCACGTGATACATCTCGACGTCAGAGGCGCAGGAAATAAACATTTCGGCTCAATTCTAATTATGGTTCGGAAAAGAAATAAAAAACCTGTACCGGTATCCAGTCTGTTTAAGCGTTTACTGCCCGAAGGCTTTGCACAAAAACGTGCCGAGATCGAACAGTTCCAGCATTTTTTTGAAGTTCAGGAATCTGATGCAGTATTCCAGATGGTTAAAGTGACTAATATTACCGATCAATATTTGAATGTCACTTTACCCAATGCGGCACTGTCCTCTTATCTGAGGTTACACAGTGAACAAATTCGACAACAAATTTTAGAAAATTTTGGTGTGGATCTTATTCTTAAAATTTCTACCAGACCCAAGGTGTCACAGCAAACTAAGCAATATGCAAAACACAGGCTAACTGCTGATTTCTCTCAGTCTTCATGTGATCAAATGACCAACGTTGCAGACTATGTTGATGATGAAGAATTGAAAAAAGCGTTGAAGTCTCTCTCTAAAACACTCTCAAAGAAATAACTTCAGGAAATATTATTGTAACTACTCAGAGTAGTTAAAAAGTTAAAAGATATTAACCACGAAGAGCACGAAGGACACGAAGGTAAATATTTATGTGGTAAAAAATGTTTACCTTATATCAATGAACGATTTATCAGCTTGTTTTTTCGGTTATTTGTTTTTCTTCGTGAGCTTCGTGTTCTTCGTGGTGAAAAATATTTTAAGTAATCGAATATTGAAACTCGCTGAGTAATTACATATTATTTTGACTGGCGTTATAAATGTCAGCGTACAGGTTGGTGTAAATTATTTTAGCTGTCGCCATGGCTGGAATGGCTAAAATGACACCGATTGTTCCAAAAAGATTTCCAAAAATTAGAATACCAACAATAACCAGAACAGGGTGTAAATCTACTGCATTCGCTATCACTGAAGGAATGACGACAATGTTATCAATAACCTGTGCAGCAATTATTACAGCCACAGCCATGTAAATAATTGAAGGATCGAAAGGAGTCATTGCAGAAGCAACCAGCACCGCTAATAGAATTGATATCAATGGGCCGATGTAAGGTATCAGGTTCAATAAGCCGGCTAATGAGCCTATTAACACAGGGATATCCAGCCCGATAATAAAAAAACCAAAGCTGGCAACAACAGCCATGATAAAGGACTGAATCATGACACCTCGAATATAAACCTGTAATTGACTGGTTACCCGGTAATAAATTAACCAGCCCAGTTCAAAGCTTGGGTTTGGAAGCCAGTTCATCATTTTATTGCGCAAAGATTTGAAATCTTTAAGAATAAAATAAGTAAGCAGGGGGACTAGAATTAAGCTTAAAGTAATGGCAAAAACTTGTTCAGAGATGGTTACCAATAATGTATTGCCTAACGATGATGACTGGGATAATAGAGAAACCAGAATATCTGAAACATTAAAATCAACACCAATAAAATCACCAAGCTTCTGACTATAAATTGTTAGAAAATGTTCGAACTGATTGAAAATGACAGGTAGTTTACTTTTAAGTATGGTCACCTGACTGAGTAATTGGGGCAGAGCAAAACTGATTGCAAGAATACTGAAAACCAGCATCAATATTAAAATTAATATAATTGCCAGGGAGTGATTGAAGTCTTTTCTTACCAGGTAATTGGTAAATGGTTGAATCAATGCGTACAGGGTAAATGAGATAATGACCGGTAATAATATTGATGATAATAAATAAAAGCTGGCAAGAATAAACCCGACAACAAAAACAAATATTTTGAATGTTTTAAAATAGGCTGAACCACTGGAAGCTGGATTATCTGAAAAATTCATTGTTTATTCTTTTTCTGACAGCAGTTGATTTGCCATGTGTAAGCGTTGAGCTAAAATTGAAGCAAGGTTCATCAGGAAAATAGTGCCCAGACGTGGCTCAATTTCAATCCATTCTTCCAGGTCCTGTTTGAGGAAGTACACCAGTCGACTCTTTGTTATGCAACAGGCATCAGCCGTTCTTTTATCAGTTTCTGCCAGAGTGATTTCACCAAAAAAATCACCTTTGTCCAAATCTGACAGCAAGGTATTGTTAGCATAAACTTTAACCTGTCCTTCCAGCACCAGTATGGCACCAGCGCCCTGATCACCTTGACGGAACACGACTTCATCAGCTTGAAAGTTTCTGACATGCATATTTTCAGACAGGGTATGGATATGCCGGGAAGGAATATTTTTGAATAAAGGCGTTTGTTGCCAGAATTCAGTGATTAGCTCACATTCACTCCTTGTTTTTTTAAATATGTTGTTCCAGAAAAAGTTGTTCATAGTTGCCTGAATACGGTTTTATAACAGAATAGCAGAGCTGGTAAGTTTTATGAAATAGTCAGTAATTTTTCTTCAGGTAAAAAAAAAACCGCTGAAGTTAAAAACTTAAGCGGTTTTCTTGAGATGGCTCCCCGACCCGGGCTCGAACCAGGGACCCAATGATTAACAGTCATTTGCTCTACCAACTGAGCTATCGGGGAATTGCGGAGCGTATGTTAATGGATAAGTTTTAAAACGGCAATAGGCTTTTTCTATTTTTCTGAAAAAACCTGATTAATTCTTTCCATTGCGCTCTGCAGGTTTTGCATTGAGGTCGCAAAAGATAATCTCATGTGCCCTGGAGAACCAAAAGCAGATCCAGGGACAAGAGCAACTCCTACTTTGTCGAGTAGCAGATTGGCTACCTCAACATCAGAACTGAGATCACTGCGTGAATCAATAAAAGGCTGAATATTGACGAAGCTGTAAAAAGTCCCATCAGAAGGCGTGCAACTCATGTTCGGAGTGGTGTTAACGGAATCGACTACAAAGTCATGCCTTTCTTTAAATGCACTTAACATGGTGTGAATACAGCTTTGGTCACCATCGAGTGCTGCAATAGCGGCTGCCTGAGAAATAGAGCAGGGGTTAGAGGTGCTTTGTGATTGAATTTTTTTCATCGCTTTGATGATGTCTTCAGGGCCTGCTGCATAGCCAATACGCCATCCAGTCATGGCATAGGCTTTGGAAACACCGTTTAACACCATGCAACGTCCGTACAGGTCACTACAGGCGTTTAAAATATTACTGAAGCCTTCATCGTTCCAGATAATGTGTTCATACATATCATCGGTGACAACCAGTATGTCAGGGTGGTCGAGTAAAACTTCTGCGATACTTTCCAGTTCTTTTTTACTGTATGCGACTCCAGAAGGGTTGGAGGGGCTATTGATAACCAACATACGGGTTTTGTCAGTAATGGCCTGCTTTAATGAGTCGGCATTTATTTTGAACTGCTGCTCTATGGTTGTTTCGATAATGACCGGTTTAGCTTCGGCTAATATCACCATGTCCGGGTAGGAAACCCAGTAAGGAGCTGGAATAATGACTTCGTCACCTTTGTTAAGTAATGCCTGGCACAGATTATAAAAACTTTGTTTTCCACCACTGGATACGAGTATCTGTTGTGGTTGATATTGAAAGTTATTATCTCGTTCAAACTTGTTAATAATGGCTTGTTTGAGTTCAATGGTGCCGTCAACAGCGGTATACTTTGTCTGACCATTGTGGATAGCTTCAATGGCGGCCTGTTTGATATGTTCAGGCGTATCAAAATCTGGTTCTCCTGTGCCTAGCCCGATGATATCGCGGCCCTGGCTTCGAAGTTGAGTGGCCAGAGCACTAACGGCTAGAGTGGGTGAAGGTTTTATGGCTTGAACACGGTCAGATAAATCGTTGAACACGGCAGGTATCCTGTATTGTCGATGAATAATACCCCTAGAATACTGGCAGAATTAATGCTGTAAAGTATTAAGTTTAATTGATGATGCATGAAACTCAGGAAACAAATCTAAAATGTCATTCCGTTATGTTTTTAGACGGAATATCTCAATATTATTGTATATATCTTGAAATAATTGATACTTCGATAGTTTCCGGCTTAAAGACTGCCGGAATGACGGTGTTTTATTAGTTTTCTTTTGCTACCTGATTTTCATACACAGCCATATAAGTTTAAAACACTGCATTTTTTAATTTCACGAGTTAGCGGGCATGTCCAAAGCATTTAAACTGGTTACAGATTACAAACCTTCAGGTGATCAGCCTCAGGCGATTGCTGAAATAAAAGAAGGTATAAATGATGGTCTGTTGCCCCAGACATTACTGGGTGTAACGGGTTCTGGAAAGACTTTCACGATCGCTAATGTTATCGCTGATCTACAGCGTCCAGCTATTATCATGGCGCATAATAAATCTCTTGCAGCCCAGTTATATGGGGAAATGAAAGAGTTTTTCCCGAATAATTCGGTGCAGTATTTTGTATCTTATTACGATTATTACCAGCCAGAAGCTTATGTTGCAGCTTCTGATACTTTTATCGAAAAAGATGCTTCGATCAATGAACATATTGAGCAGATGAGGTTATCCGCGACTAAATCGCTGATTGAGAGAAGAGATACTATACTGGTTTCATCTGTTTCTGCTATTTATGGCCTGGGTGACCCAGAATCTTATCTGAAAATGTTGCTTCACATGGTGATAGGAGATCAAATTGACCAGCGCAAGATTTTAAGGCGGTTGGCTGAACTACAATATACAAGAAATGATGTTGAGCTGAAACGTGGCACCTATCGAGTTCGCGGAGAGGTTATCGATATTCACCCTGCAGATTCTGAGCGTGAAGCGGTTAGAATTGAACTGTTTGATAGTGAAGTTGAGCAGCTCAGTCATTTTGACCCGTTAACCGGTGAAATATTGAAAAGGGTCAAACGCATTACCGTTTATCCAAAAACACATTACGTAACGCCCCGAGAAAAAATTCTGGAATCTCTTGAGGAAATTAAAGTCGAATTACAGATTCGTCTTGCCCAGTTGACTGAACTAAACAAACTGGTGGAAGCGCAGCGGCTGGAACAACGAGTAAATTATGATATGGAAATGATGCTGGAACTGGGTTATTGCAGTGGCATCGAAAATTATTCACGTTATTTGTCGGGGCGGCAACCGGGCGAAGCACCTCCGACCCTATTCGAATATTTACCTGATGACGCGCTGTTATTTATCGATGAAAGCCATGTCAGCATTCCGCAAATTGGTGGCATGTATAAAGGAGACCGGTCTCGCAAGGAAACCCTGGTCGAATATGGATTTCGATTGCCATCGGCTCTTGATAACAGACCATTACAATTTGAAGAATTTGAGGCTCTCGCTCCTCAGGCTGTGTTTGTTTCAGCAACGCCCGGTAAGTATGAGGATGAACATAGTGGAGCCGTAGTGGAGCAGGTGGTCAGGCCAACGGGACTGGTTGATCCCACCATAGAAATCAAACCGGCAACAACGCAGGTTGATGACTTATTATCAGAAATAAATAAACGAGTGAAATTATCAGAACGTGTACTGGTAACCACTCTGACCAAAAGGATGTCGGAAGACTTGACTGAATATCTGGCAGAACATGGTGTTCGAGTAAGGTATTTACACTCAGATATCGATACTGTCGAACGGATGGAAATAATCAGGGA
>JABHSO010000065.1 GCA_018669845.1 Gammaproteobacteria bacterium
GAATGGTTGAACATGGCAGAGCCGGATAGTACGATTTCAAATAAGATAACGGCCGTTGCAGGTATGCCAAGTAGTAGAATGACCAGCATTTTAATCAGCATCGACAGGATCATTTCGAGAGGGTGGAAACGTAACCCAGTGGTTAGATCATAATCTGTGTCTGCGTGATGGGTACGGTGTAGTTTCCAGAACCACTCCAGTTGGTGAGCAAGAACATGTTGCCAGTAAATAGCAAAATCAAGAAATAGAAATCCAGTAATTGTGGCGATAGCCGGGTTAAAACCTAGTAAGTTCATTAACCCCCAGCCCTGATGTGTCATGTACTGTGCTGTACCTACGGCTGCTATAGGAAATAACAGCCGAACTGTTAATGTATTCAAAATAATTAGTCCGAGTTGATGTGGCCAGCGCTGAACTCGATTTAATCTGAGTTTTCTATAGGGAGCTTTTATCTCCCACAGTGCCATAATCATAAAGATGGCAATAAATACACTTAACCGGATTGGACCTTCAAATTCTATTAGACTATTCATGCTTTGATAACCTTATGACGAAACAGCAGCTAAATATTAAAAATAAACCCCGTGTAGGGGTGGGTGTGATTATAAAACAAAATCATAAAATAATATTGGGTCGTCGTTTAAATCAGCCGATGCAGGGTAGTTGGCAATTGCCGGGTGGCTGGATAGGTTTAGGGGAAGCCCCTGAACAGGCAGTACATAGGCAGCTCTCCATGTTCCGTAATTTACGCTTTGGGGAAAGTCATTTTGTGACTTATACCAATAATGTCTTTGATTCAGAGCTGCATTCTTTAAGTCTGTATTTCATGGTAGATTGTTTAAATGATGGTCAACTAAAGTTAATAACTGATCAATTGAATTCTGAATGGTTCTGGGCAGACTGGAATGAATTACCTCAGCCTTTGTTTCTTCCGCTACAATTGTTAGTAGATTCCCTATTTAATCCTTTTCATTAGGTACATTGACTGGATAATGAGTAAGTTGTAGTGAAAACAGGATGTAGGTCTCAATTAAGAGGAAATATCAATGTTTTTTGTCCTTAGTTTAGTAATAACCTAGAAATTACTTTAACTAACAACTATATTATGCTTAGTGTAAAAAAAATTAAAATAATATGAGCTTTGAGTTTGACATAGCCAGCGACCAGATTGATGGTGCGCGTGATTACCAGGAAGATGCTTTCATGGTTTCCCTGTTGGGGGACAATGATGCAGGTCATTCCTGTTCATTAGTTGTAATGGCCGATGGAATGGGCGGGCATGCTGCAGGTAATGTCGCCAGTAATATGGTTGTAGCTACCTTCAATAAGGCTTTTCAAAGTGACTTTAGTGATAAAAATGTCCCCGATTCTTTATCTTCTGCACTCAATCGCGCCAATCAACAGATTCATGACTCCATTTCTGAAACCCCTGCTTTAAGAGGCATGGGCTGCACCATGGTGTCTGCTTACCTTGAAGATAATAATCTTTACTGGGTAAGTGTCGGCGATAGTCATTTATACCTGGTCAGAGAGCGTGAATTAATCAAACAAAATGCCGATCACAGTTATGGCGCTTACATCGATATGATGAAAGAGCAGGGCATGGATATTGAAGAGCAACCGGGTATGTCTCGCAATATGTTGATGAGCGCCATGACGGGCGAAGAAATCAGTAGTATTGACTGTCCAGATAGCGGTATTAAATTGAAGCCTGGAGATCGCTTGATAGTTGCCAGTGATGGGCTGGATACACTCGGTGCCGGTGCAATTATTCAGTACTCTTCCTGGTCGTCAACAGCGAGAGAGTGTGTTTATGCTCTGTTAAAGGCTGTTGAAGAAGCGAATAAGATTAATCAGGATAATACCACTATCATCGTGGTGGATGTTAAAGAGAAAGCTAAAGCGCCTTCCGAAGAACCTCCTGCCCCTGCAAAAGAATCTTTATCTAAAAGAGCTCCATCAGAGCCTGTCTATCGGGCTCCTCAGGAAAAAAAATCAAAAGCTGGTTTATTTAAATTCATTGTATTGCTGTTAATTGTCGCTGGAGGCTATTATGCCTGGCAACAAGGTATGCTGGATGGTGTGATATCGAATATCAATAATCAGGTTCAGCAGCAGATAAAACCAGCTCAACCAGAAGTTATACCACCACCTGTAAAAGTAATAGAAACTCCCGTTGAAAAGGCTAAGCCCAGAGAGCTAGTGAAGCAGCCGGAAATATCCAGTCCGGCACCGCTTGTTGAAGAACAGTTTGTGGATAAAAATGATCCTTTTACAGACCGGCTTAAGGTGGGTGGACGTGGACCCATTATGATTCAAATTTCTGGTGGGACTTTCAGAATGGGTAATTCATCGGGGTTGATTTCGGCTGATGAAACTCCGCGTCATGCAGTGACAGTGCCTACTTTTGCCATGTCTATTAACGAAGTAACTTTTGCTGAGTACGATATGTTTGCAAAATCGACAAGACGTAAGCAACCAGATAGTAAAGGTCAGGATAGAAAAACTCATCCGGTGAGTAATGTGTCATGGGATGATGCTTTGGCCTACAGTAAATGGCTGAGTAAACAAACAGGAAAAAAATATCGCTTACCTTCTGAAGCTGAATGGGAATATGCAGCACGTGCCGGTCAAAGAACAACTTACTGGTGGGGTACTGCTAAAGGGACAGGAAATGCACACTGCTTTGACTGTGGTTCAGATTTGAATACAGCAAAAACTGCTAAAGTGGGGTCATACAAATCGAATCAGTTTGGACTGAATGACACCGCTGGCAATTTATATGAGTGGGTGCATGATTGTTATCACAGAAACTATATGGATGCTCCCGATGATGGCTCTGCCTGGGATGGCGGAGATTGTTCTGTCAGAATCGTACGTGGTGGTGCTTTCCGCAGTCCCGCATCTTCTATGCGAGCTGAGAATCGTGAAACATTTCCAAGTAAGAAAGGGCAGTACAATGTTGGCATCCGCATAGTTCGTGAAATGTAGTTAAACCTCGCTACGATCACCTAAGTCCGATAGCCTCCTAGTAATTTAAACTCCTGTTCAATACTGTGGGCAGTTAATTGTCCATAATCCAACGGGGTAGTTGTCATGATGTTACCCATAATTTCTGACCAGGCAAAACCACTGGTCCAATGACTGTGTTGATATTCTCCCTGCTTTTTTCTTTTGATCAGGTATGTTTTATCTGGCCTGACTAACAAGTTGAAACTACAGTTAGATTGTTGATAGCTGTCAATCAATGGCCATGCATCTGAAACTTTGTGAAAGCATTCTACGCCAAGAGGATAATTGTTGGAGCCGGAGTTGTGCGTCCAGACTGAATGTTCGACGGGGTAATTCTGTTCTGATAAAAACATTTGCCAGTGCTGGTGATTGACCGATGCGTAAGCTCCCAGTGAATTATAGGCCAGCCCTATGCCTTGCAAATGTGAGGCTTCAGATAATATTTGCTGGATTTTAACTATATCCTGTTGTTGTAAAAACTGGGGTTTCTTCAGCTCCGGCTCAATAACCAGTAATCCGTGATAATCAGCAAAAGGGAATTTATTATATAAAAGGCGTAGTGGAATATTGGCTAAATTTCCCTGCCATAGAATTTCTCTGGATAAAAAAATCTTGTTGAAGTGGAAGCTATTATTATCAAATGCCTGGTAAAGACGAGTGATTTTTTTATCACTGTTGCGAGCTGGTCTAAAGCTACGTAATGGATTGTATTGTAGTTGCCAGACTCCGCATAACTTACTGATGGATAATGACAGGTCGTTAAAATTAATATTGCTTAGAGCTTCGAATACCGACAAATCATCTGTGGGTATTTTTTTGAGTTCATCATTTGGAAGTCTATTCAATTTTTCCTTAAGTAATGTAAAATGGTTTGAAAGATCCTTTGACAGGGCATGGTAGATTTCAGGTTTAGAAATAGCATTGGCCAGCACCAGTATAAAAACCCCAACTTCATCAGCTGTCGTTAAGTTTTTTAATTCTTGAATAAACTGCTGTTTGAAAGAATGGGAGGAACTGAAAATAGTATCAGGCATTGGGTGTGCAAGAGAATCTGGCAAAATAGAAATTAAATTATAAGTTAATAAAGTGCCAACTACCCTGTAAATTCATGACTTTTTCATCATAAATATTTTTTTTGCACTATAGTCTTAAGAACCTCCCAAATATTTAGGTCTAATAACACTATGATGAAAAAAAATCTAATCTCAGTAGCTGTAGGGTCAGCTGCATTACTGATGACTTCAGCTTCTCTGGCAGTTTCATTTAATTCATTTGATCCCAAGTCAATGGCAATGGGAGGAGCGGGAGTCGCTGTCGCTAATCCTGCAACCGCCCCTCTGTTCAATCCTGCTTTACTTTCAGTTGCTAATAAAAGTGATGATTTTGCGCTTGAATTGCCCATATTTGGTGTAAGGGTGTTTGACCCTGATGATTTTACAGATGCAGTGGATGATTTTGATGATACCGTTATGGATACACTTGATGCGGAAATCTCCAACTATAACGGTGCTCCTGGAGCTTCTGGTCCAACTGTTGCTGCGATCAATTCAGTCAATAATGAGATTTTAACGTTAAGCGATAAACCTTTTCAGTTTGAAGGTGGTGCTGGTATCGTTCTGGCTATTCCTGGGGAAAAATTTGGTATCGCATTTACTGCTTCAGGGTCGGCAAATTTTTCAGGAGTTTTGCAGTATGAAGATGGTGATACGGTAACTGATTTAACAGATGACATGCTTGCTCTGGATGCCTGTTATGCCGGCCCGGTTCTTGATTTTGAAAATTGCATTACCGCACCTGGCGCGTTTAACTTTGTCGATACTGATCCGCTTTCACCTACCTTTGGTGACGTTAACTTCACCGCACAGTCAGATACAGGTGGTGACTCTGATATCCAGTCAAAAGTAAGAGTAGTGGGTATTGTGCTGGCAGAGGCTGGTTTGACAATTTCAAGGGAAATGTCGTTGTTTGGAACAGAAGTCGCTGTGGGTGTAACGCCTAAAATGGTTTCGGTCACTGTTTTTGATTATGAAGCCAATGCAGATAGTGCTGATACTGATAATATCGATGGTGATGATTACTCTGCAGATTATAGTGATTTCAACCTGGATGTTGGTATAGCCATGGATCATAAAAATGGCTGGCGCAGTGGCTTTGTCATAAAAAATATTATCGGTCAGGATTATGATGCGATGAATACCGATCCTGATACGGGTGTAGAAGCTGCGACAGGCATGGTCGTTTCTCTGAAGCCTCAGGCTCGTGTTGGTGTTTCTCATACCAATAGCTGGAGTACGGTGGCACTGGATGTCGATTTAACTGAAAATGAAGGTTTGGGGCTTGCGGGCAACAAGAGTCAGTATGTGGCACTGGGTATTGAATTAGATGCTTTTGATTTTGCTCAATTAAGATTTGGTTATCGTGCAGATACAGTGAACAGTGATCGTGATGTGGTTTCTGCTGGTATTGGTATTTCCCCTCTGGGAATTCATATAGATATTGCCGGGGCCTTTAATGAAGATGAAGTGGGTGCTTCGTTTCAGCTGGGTTTTCGCTTCTAATAAAGTAAAAATCTAGATAAATTACCAGAGTTCAACAACCCGGTATCTTTAATAAAAGATATCGGGTTTTTTTATGTTTTATCGACTGTGGAGTGGTTATAATCTGTCAACATGAGTAAAAACCAAGAATTAGAAAGTTGCCCTGTTGATGAACCTGACTGTCATTGGTTGACAGAATTATCCAGCCTTAGAAGTGAAAACTCAGAGTTAAAGCTACTAGTCACAACTGACACGTTAACGGGACTTTATAATTTCCGCTATTTTCAGGAGAACCTGTCTATAGAAATGGAACGAACTCTGCGTGCGGGTCGACCTACCAGTATTATCATGATTGATCTGGATTTTTTTAAATCAATTAATGATAAGTGGGGACATGAGGCCGGTAATCAGGCACTAAAAATGGCTGCAACAGTTTTTAAGCAGGCCATCAGATTATCAGATGTTGTATGTCGTTATGGTGGGGAAGAATTTGTCATAATTTTACCGCAAACAACTTTACCCACCGCGGTTAATGTCGCAGAAAGAGTTCGGCTCTGGCTTGAGCAGGCCGTGGTAGAATTTGAGGCAGAATCTTTTACTTTAACGGCGAGTTTAGGAGTTGGTGTTTTTTCAAAAGACAGCGAATATACACGAGAGTCATTCGTTGATTCAGTAGATCAATACCTGTATCAGGCTAAGCAGCAGGGGCGTAACCAGGTTTGTCATGTAGACTACTCTACCCTTAAAAGTGAAACGTCGGTCAGTGCTGAAGA
>JABHSO010000049.1 GCA_018669845.1 Gammaproteobacteria bacterium
CACTAACGATATTTATTCAGCGAGTGAGCGCAGCGAATCCGGCTGTAATTGCTTGTTAACAATCACGATTTGGAGAAACATAAAATGAAAAAACTTTGTATTTATCATGGTAACTGTGCTGATGGGTTTACCGCTGCTTGGGCAGTGCGTAAAAAGCACCCTGGAACAGAATTTCACCCAGGCATTTACGGTCAAGAACCACCTGCTTGTACTGGTCGTGATGTAATTATGGTTGATTTTAGCTATAAGCGCCCAGTGTTACTAGAGATAGCAAAACAGGCTAAAACCGTATTAATTCTGGATCACCATAAAAGTGCTGAAGCCGACCTGGTTGATTTGCCAGAAAATGTTACTGCAATTTTCGATATGGATAGAAGTGGAGCAATGATGACATGGGAATATTTTCACCCAGATACTAAACCATCATTTTTAATTAAACATGTTCAGGATCGTGATTTATGGCGGTTTTCAATGGAGCAAACACGCGCTTTTCAGGCGAATTTATTCAGTATGGAATACACGTTTGAAAATTGGGATAGGGTTAATGACCTATGTGCTGATGATTATAAATACTGGTCGTTTATCGGTGCTGGTGAAGCCATTGAAAGAAAGCACTTTAAGGATATTAAAGAACTGATAAAAGTGGCTGCAACGAGAAGCACTATAGCTGGATTTGACGTACCCACTTTAAATGCTCCTTATTTTTTCAGTAGTGATGCGGGTCATATTATGGCTGAGAAAGAACCGTTTGCGGCATGTTACTGGGATACAGCAGAAGGCAGGACCTTTAGTTTGCGTTCAGAAGAAGGTGGAGAGGACGTGTCTGAAATTGCCGTTTTATTTGGTGGTGGTGGACATAAACATGCCGCCGGTTTTCAACTTGCCGCTGATGAATTGCACAAGTTGGCTAGTGCTTGTTAAGAGCGTTATAACCGGAACTAATTCAACTAAACAAACATGACAATCGAGTTCTACATCCAGGGGAAAGACTTTTTGACCGAGCCAGAGGCCGCGCATTATGCTTGCGTTTCTCATGCTCAGTTCAAAAAGATGGCCCCTGGGCATGGAATTAAACATAGAACTTTCATGGGTAAAAAGGTATATAGAAAAGAAGACTTACAGAATTTAATGGAAAATCTATGGCAACCATCGAGTGGAGAGGCAAAAACAAGGACATCGCATACATTAGTTACAGCGAAGGTGGCCAGGGACAAATTAGAATCAGTCTCGGTAAAATCACGCAGCAAGAAGCTGAGGCCATACGCTTAGAAAAATCCCGACAGATCGATAACCCATCGATTTACTTTGAATCGTTCACCAAATCATACCTACCATGGCACGAAGCCGAGTACCCAGATTCACACGACAGAATCGATCAGATAACCTCCCAGTACCTCATCCCATTTTTTGGCGATACTGCCATCGAAACCATCAACGAACTGAACCTTGAACGGTACAAAGCCCACCGATTAACCCCGGTCGCGGTACCCGGTAAACCCGACAAAGTTGCAGCCGCTGATACTGTCAACAAAGAACTGCGAACCTTTAATGCTATTTTAAACCGTGCAGTTCGCTGGAAAAAGATCGAAAAAAACCCGATCACCGACTTACCCATCATAAAAATACTAAATAGCAAGCCTATCCACTTTTACACAGCCGACGATCTGGAAGCACTCTATATCCATTCAAATCATTTTCACCACATCTGGCAATTTTTAGCCAACACCGGGCTGCGCCGGTCAGAATATTTACAATTTGACCCCACCACAAACATAAAAGATGGCAGCTTAATTATTGAATCAACCAACGACCAGCGAACAAAATCAGGTAAATGGCGAATGATACCCATCAGTAAAGGGGCAGGAAAAGCCATGGAATGCGATTATATTTACACCGGAAGAAAGGAAAGCCTGTCCAGAGCCTTCCGCAAATGCGCCACACGGGCTGATATAGGAGGGTCATTACATTCACTCAGGCACACGTTTTGCAGCCACCTGGTTATGCAAGGCGTGCCATTACGCACCGTCCAGGTACTTGCAGGGCATAGCAATATCACAGTTACAGAACGTTACGCCCATTTATCGCCAGACTATCTGGCCAAGACAGTGCAAAATTTATCGCTTTAACGATACAGAAACGCTACAGTTTTAATACAGTCGAGAAAAGAGGTCTAC
>JABHSO010000033.1 GCA_018669845.1 Gammaproteobacteria bacterium
GCCACCCGGCAAATTCAAAAGTCACAGTTTATCCTTTTTATTGTGTCCATTATTAGCCTCATCATCGCCTTACTGGTGGGCTGGCTTTATGTAGAGCGTTATCTGGTTCAGAGAATTATCAGCCTGCACAATAATATGAGACTCATTGCCGACGGCCATATGGATACCAGTATTGCAACCAGTGGCTATGATGAAATATCTGATATGGCAAAGTCACTAGATACTTTTCGTAACACACTGGAAATAACCCAGAGAGAACTTATTCAGGCAGGAAAACTAGCAGCACTGGGAGAGCTTTCCGCAGGTGTAGCACATGAACTAAATCAGCCTCTGGCTGCAATAAGAAATTATTCACACAATACCCGGCTTTTCATTCAGCGCGACAATAAAAATGCAGCTACTGAAAATTTACAGGATATTGATTCACTCACTCAACGTATGTCTGAAATCATCAAACAGTTCAAAGATTTTTCTCGAAAATCATCAAAGTCACTGCAGGCCGTTTCAATTTCACTTGCACTTGATAACGTTTTATCTTTACTCGATAACCAGCTACGAAAAAACAATATAAACTTTTGTGTTCACCCTTATGATCGTTCATTACAGGCCAGAGCTGAACTGATTCGACTTGAGCAGGTTCTGGTGAACATTATTAGTAACGCCATCGATGCCATGTCCGGGAAAAACAGCGACAAAAATCTTCAAATTTTTGTTGATAAAAAAGATACCGAAGACAACATTACTATTCATATAGTTGATAATGGCATTGGAATTAACGACGACAACAAAGATTTAATATTTGAACCTTTTTTCACCAGCAAAAAACCCGGAAGTGGTCTGGGACTGGGTTTAAGTATTTCATATAATATTGTCAAAGATTTTGGTGGTAACCTGTCATATAAAAATAATAAAATCGATGGCACTGAATTTATTATTAAACTTAAAGTGGATTAAATTTTGAATCAAAACCCTGTCTATATTATTGATGATGATTTCCAGGTTAGAAAATCTTTTAAACAAACTCTGGAGCTGGAAGGTTTTCAGGTAAAGGCTTTCGAATCTGCACAGCAATGTCTTCAGCTTGGCAATATTACAACTTTATTTCAATCTGTCATTATCTCGGATATTAAAATGCCGGACATGTCAGGCCTTGAATTACTGGATGCCATAAAACTCATTGATCAGGATATCCCTGTTATTTTGATCACCGGGCACGCTGACATCAACATGGCCATAGATGGTATGAAAAGAGGAGCTTATGATTTTATTGAAAAACCGGTTAAACCTGAGCATGCCATCGATGTTGTAAAAAATGCCCAACGACAACGCAGCTTGATCATAGAGAATAGAGAATTAAAAATTCAACTCAGTAAACAACAAATATGCAATACAACAATTATTGGATCTCATCCTCTAACACAAAAACTCATCGAACAAATATCCAACCTTTCCACTACTAACGTTGATGTATTGATACACGGTGAAACGGGTGCAGGAAAAGAAATAGTAGCCCAGGAGTTACATCAGCAAAGTCCTCGAAAAAATAATAACTTTGTTGCACTGAACTGTGGAGCTATTCCTGAAGAGTTAATAGAAAGTGAATTATTTGGACATGAACAGGGCGCTTTCACCAGTGCATCCAAAAAACGTATTGGCAAAATTGAACATGCCAACCATGGCACCTTATTTCTGGATGAGATAGAAAGTATGCCTCTCAAAGTACAGATAAAACTGTTAAGAGTATTACAGGAGCGAGTTATTGAGAGATTAGGAAGCAATGAGACTATTAACCTGGATTTCACTGTCATTGCAGCCACCAAAACAGATTTAAAACAGGCCAGCGAAGAAGGTTTATTCAGAGCAGATCTCTATTACCGACTTGATGTTGCGGTTATCAATATATCCCCCCTAAGATCCCGTGGTGATGACATTTTACTTTTGTTCAATTTTTTCTGCGAACAGGCTGCCACCAAATATAATCGCGAACACACGCCTTTAAGTTACCAGCAGCAACAGAAGTTAAAAGTTTATGACTGGCCGGGCAATGTTCGGGAATGTAGAAATCTGGCTGAAAAATGGATTCTGGGTCTTCAGGATCACCCAATATTTTCTACCATTCATGAGACAGACACAAACACCAGTCTTGAATATCAGGTGGACTCACATGAAAAAAACATTGTATTACAGGCACTTGAGTTAAATCAGTGGAAAATATCTCAAACTGCTGATTATCTTAATATCCCCAGAAAGAAACTCTACCTGAGAATGAAAAAACACGATCTGGATAAAAACACTCAACTTTGAGTCAATATTAACTCAATTAGAATCCTGTCAGAGTCAGTTTTGGCTCAGTAACTCAAGAACATATAAAGCCAGAAGATATTAAAGCTTATCATTTCAAACTCTTCAGCTATTGGCACAGTAAATGCTAAACCTACTTTGATATTAAATAATCAGGAGGAAGTATGAAAAAAATAATTCATTCAGTTTTATTGGCCAGTACTGTATTGGCTGCCAGCATGTCCTTACATGCTATGGAAAATAAACTTGTCGTTGTCACCTCTTTTCCCAAAGATTTGACCAAAGAATTCAAGTCCGCTTTTGAAAAGAAGAATCCCGGACTGAAAATTGAAATGCTCAAGAAGAAAACAACAGCCGGTATAAAATACATTCAGGAAACGGCCAGTAACAACAGTTCAGATTTATTCTGGGCTTCTGCACCTGACGCTTTTGAAGTGTTAAAAGGTGATAACCTTCTGGCAAAATACACGTCACCCGCCAAAGGTATTCCAAAAAATGTAGGTTCTTACCCTATTAATGATCCCGATGGATATTACACAGGTTTTGCTGCTGCAGGATACGGCATCATGTGGAACACACGTTACTTAAAGGCAAAGAAGCTACCGGTTCCAGCTCAATGGTCAGACCTGACTAAAACTGTTTATCATAACCATGTAGGCATGTCCGCTCCATCCCGTTCAGGTACAACTCACCTGACAGTAGAAACTTTACTACAGGGCGACGGCTGGAATGAAGGCTGGGCTAAATGGAAGCAAATTGCGGGTAACTTCAAAACCGTAACCGCACGTAGTTTTGGTGTTCCAGATGGCGTTAACAGTGGTTCATTTGGTGTAGGTATCGTTATCGACTTCTTCGGCCTGTCTTCTAAAGGAAGCGGTTTCCCGGTTGATTTTGTTTACCCTAAAACAACTGCTCTGGTTCCTGCCAATATCGGTGTTTTAAACAATGCACCTCATCCAAAAGCAGCTAAAGCATTTATCGACTTTTTACTGTCTGATCAAGGCCAGGAAATCTTGTTAAACAAGAAAATTCGTCGTTTACCGGTCAACCCTGCTACTTATGCAAAAGCACCGCCTAACTTTCCGAACCCGTTCAAGGACGGTTCCACCATCGGTGCTGCAGTTAACTTTGATGTTAAACTATCTAAGTCTCGCTATAACCTGGTTAACTCCATGTTTGACGTTATGATCACCTATCGTATGGATGATTTACGTGCAGCCACTAAAGCTATTCAGGATGCAGAAGCTGCAAACGGTAATAGTAAATTGATTGCAGAAGCCAAAGCACTGGTTGCAGCATTACCCATCACCGAAGCTGAAGCAGCTGATCCTGCATTCGCTGGCATCTTCAAGAAAAAGCGTAAGAAAGCCACAGATAAAGTGACTGGTCGCCAGGCTGAAGTAGAGCAAAAGTGGGATACAATGGTTAAAGCGAATTACGCAAAAGCCATTAAGCTAGCCAACAAAGCTCATTAGTAAATAGCTATCTATATTGCCCCGGGCAACCGGGGCATTTATTTGAACCACAGAGAACACAGAGGTACACAGAGTTTTTCGAGGTATATTAAAAATTTAATGACCTGAACAGTTAATATCACTCTGAAGCTTCTAACAATCAAAAGCATAATTTACTCTGTGTACCTCTGTGCCCTCTGTGGTAAAAATTTTTATGACTTCAAAAGCCTATAAAAACCCCGGTCAGACTGCGTTATTCTTTTTTATTGCGCTATTTCTGCTTTCCTTTTTAATTATCCCTGTCGTCAAGGTTTTCTATGTTGCCTTTATTGATGTCAACACGGGTAACCTGACGTTTATCAACTTTGTTGATTTCTTTAATACATCGCTGTTTATGGAGTCTTTTTATAACTCCTTTTATGTCGCAGCCATGTCGGTTTTACTGGCCACACTGATCTCCTTACCGCTGGCTTATTTTACAACCCGATTTGAGTTCAAGGGCTCTATCATTATTCAAAGCCTCGGCTTTGTACCATTAATCATGCCTCCTTTTGTGGGTGCCGTTGCGATGCAGCTATTGTTCGGCTCAAACGGTAGTATCAACTTGTTAATGGATGAATACTTTGGCTTTACCATTCCTTTCATGGAAGGTCTTAACGGAGTAATTTTTGTACAAAGCCTGCACTACTTTCCTTTTATTCTCATTAATCTGTCAGCATCTTTGAATAATATTGACAGGTCGATGGAAGAATCCGCACAAAACCTGGGCAGCTCAGGCATGCGCCTATTCAGACGCATTGTTTTCCCATTAGCCATGCCGGGCTATGTCGCAGGAGCTTCGCTGGTTTTCATCAAGGTCTTTGATGATCTGGGCACACCACTTTTACTGAACGTGAATAACATGCTGGCTCCACAGGCTTATTTAAGAATCTCATCGATCGGCATCGATGACCCGATGGGTTATGTCATCGCTGTTATCCTGGTTATCTTTTCCTTATTTGCAATGTGGATTGCATCACTGGCACTCAAAGGAAAGGATTATTCGACCGTTCAAAAAGGCGGTGGCGGGCTGGCTAAAAGAAAAATGAGGCCGATGGAGCGTTTGATTGCTTACTTTATTGTTATCTTCATTTTACTTACGGTGTTATCACCTCACTTTGGCCTGACCATGTTATCTTTTGGCACTATCTGGTCTTACAGTATTTTACCAGACGGTTTTACTCCAGATCATTATGTGGAAATATTTTCTGAAACACCCGAGTTCATGATGAATACATTATTGTATGCATCCCTCGCTGCTTCAATTGATATCATTCTCGGCACCTCCATTGCCTACCTGGTTTTACGCACCAAGATTCGTTTTCGTCACTGGCTGGATTATGCCGCCATGGCAGCCCTTGCAGTTCCCGGCCTTGTTTTAGGCATAGGTTATTTAAGAACATTTCTTGGCGCGAGCATTCCTTTCGGGGATGCACCTCTGGCCACCTGGTGGGTTATGCTGGTTATCGCTTTGTCCATTCGGCGTCTGCCATATGCACTTCGAGCCTGTACCTCAGCCCTGCAACAAGTCAGCCGTTCACTGGAAGAGGCCGCAGAGAACCTGGGTGCTAATAAAGCTAAAACAATCCAGCGCATCGTGTTACCGCTCATGTCGGGAGGCTTACTGGCAGGTTTTGTCACCAGTTTTGCCACTGCAGCGGTAGAGCTTTCAGCCACCATTATGCTGGTATCAACCGAGTCTGATGCACCTTTGGCCTATGGCATCTATGTCTTCATGCAATCGGCAGCTGGCAGAGGTCCGGGTGCTGCACTGGGTATGGTTGCTGTTCTAATCGTTGGACTGGGAACCTACTTTTCTCACCGTATTATCGAAAAAGGTCGCCTCGAGCGCAGCCTTGAGAGCAATCATAAGTAACTATCATCAGGAAAAATCATGTCACTTAAAAAATTACAGTCAGTCGGCATAGAGCTAAAAAACATAGATCTATCCTATGGCGACACTCAGGTCATAAAAAATGTCAGCCTGAAAATAAATAAAGGTGAATTTTTTGCTTTCCTCGGTCCTTCAGGTTGCGGCAAATCCACCCTGCTAAGATTAATAGCAGGCTTTGAACAATGCCAAAATGGTGAAGTCTTTCTGGGTGACGAAGAAGTTTCTCGACTGCCACCATGGAAACGAAATGTGGGCATGGTGTTTCAAAACTATGCGCTCTGGCCCCATATGACTATCTGGAAAAACGTCTCTTTCGGCCTGGAGGAACGTAAATTACCCCATAACGAAATAAATCAACGGGTAAATGATGCACTGGAGCTTGTGGGCTTACAGGATTATGCACAGCGCCGCCCTAACCAGTTATCAGGCGGACAACAACAACGTGTAGCCCTTGCCCGCACCATTGTCATTGAACCAAGAGTCCTACTGCTAGACGAACCTCTGTCTAACCTGGACGCTAAATTACGTGTTCATATGCGTCAGGAATTACTGGAACTACAGCGCAAACTTGGGCTCACAACCATATTCGTTACTCATGACCAGGAAGAAGCAAATACAACTTCAGATCGTATTGCAGTTTTACAGGATGGTATCGTGCAACAGGTAGGTTCTCCTATGGATCTGTACGATAAACCCGAAAACCTGTTTGTGGCTCAATTTCTGGGCAGCGCTAATGTATTGAAAGGAAAAATCAAAACAGAAGGCAATGACGCCATCTTTGAAGGTGAGCAAGGGTTAAAGGTATCGCTTAGCAACTGTGATGCAGAAGGAAGTAAATCTATTATCTTCCGTCCTCAGAATATTTTTCTATGCGAGCAGGGTAGCGGCGAAGCTGATTTAAATGGTATTGTTAAAAAACGTGAATTTCTTGGCAACCTGGTGCGTTATGAAATTCAGGTAGATCAACAACAAATTTTGGTTGATGAAATATATGGATTAGGTAAGGAGCCAGCCGAAGAAGGCATGCAGGTGGGCTTATCAATGGACTCAGATCATGTCATTATCATGTAAAGGCATTTGGTCATGAGTTATAGCTTAATCAAATTTTAAACATTCACCCTACTAAAATAAATTGCATTATGAATAGACATTTCCATTTAAAATTAATATGCAGTTACGAAACAGAAAAAAATGATATTAAGGATTTGGCTATTCAGGTGTTGCATGACAATGAATGGGAAGAGCTTGATCTCAGCATTCGTTCACCCGGTTTTTTACTCTACATAAATGCCCTGTTTTCCTGCCAGCACCTCTACATGAGAGCCAATAGTGCAGAATGCAACCTAATACTGGAATCATCAACTGGCGAAATTCTGGTCAATGCTGGTGAGTTCTGGAATTTAAAAGACATAACCGTCTCTTTTAATGCAAAAATAAAATCTGGTACGGCCACCGAGGAAAACATTAATTACATTAGCGAACGAATGACACATTGCCCGGTATCCACCAATCTTCCTGATAATCTTAAGATGGACATCTCTGTAAAATTTACATAAAAGTCAGGCTGGTGACTGTTTCTCTTTACTCACTCAAGTGGAGATTAAAATGCGGTACACAAAAGCTTTATGATATAAAGTTTAAGGGAAAAACACTCTTTCTCAGGGAAGATGGACAGAACGCGATTATTGGAAAAATGATCGACCTGAAGCCAGACATTAACTTGAGTAAATAAAAGCACTGTTGTTGTGATCTTATGCTATTAATCGACCTTATCCTATGTTTTAATTTTTAAAGCTGCTATAAACAGCAGATAATAATAAATCTTACTCTTACTCTATGAAATCACTCAAGGCCATACTCAAATCATTACTGGATAGCCTGCGTGATCTTCTTCCTATAATTGTTGTAATAAGCTTTTTCCAACTGGTTGTATTACAACAACCTATTCCCAATTTTGGCGAAATAGCTACTGGTATTGTATTTGTGGTCATTGGTTTAACCCTGTTTGTGCACGGTCTCAACATGGGATTATTTCCCGTGGGTGAAACCATGGCTTATGAGTTTGCCAAAAAAGGCAGTGTATTCTGGTTACTGGTATTCGCTTTTGCACTGGGCTTTGGCACCACAGTAGCTGAACCCGCATTGATTGCGGTTGCCGACGAAGCAGCTAATGTGGCCGCAGTT
Source organism: Gammaproteobacteria bacterium (assembly GCA_018669845.1). Taxonomy (GTDB): domain Bacteria; phylum Pseudomonadota; class Gammaproteobacteria; genus JACNJF01. Next base: position 7,873 of record JABHSO010000033.1, read on the forward strand.
GGCGGAATGATAATCGACAGCATTGAATCCAGAACATCTTATGCTTTTGGTCTAAGATTAACCGTTGCAATTTCAGTAGGTTTTGCCATCCTGGTCGGGGTATTGAGAATTATCAGAGGCTGGCCCATACAGTACCTTATCATCGGTGGATATATCGGTGTTGTCATCATGACATTTTTTGCGCCTAAAGAAATTATCGGTATTGCTTATGATTCCGGAGGGGTTACCACATCGACTATTACTGTTCCTCTGGTAACAGCCCTGGGTGTCGGCCTTGCGAGCTCTATCAAAGGCCGTAATCCAATGATAGATGGGTTTGGGCTTATTGCATTTGCATCATTAACCCCTATGATTTTTGTCATGGGTTACGGGATGGTGGTTTGATGCACATATTAACCGATCTATTCCACGTCATTCTGGCAACAATCTGGGATGTATTGCCAATAGCGGCTATCATTTTTGGTTTTCAGCTTTTCGTATTGAGAAAAGCAATGCCCAATCTGAAAAAAATTCTGCTGGGCTTTCTACTAGTGCTACTTGGACTGGCTTTTTTTCTGGAAGGTCTGGAAGCAGCTCTGTTCCCTCTGGGAAAATTGATGGCAACACAATTAACCGATCTTGATTTTATTTTGCAGGGTGCCCCCGAATCAACACTCAACTGGTGGCATTACAAATGGGTTTACCTGTTTGCATTTGCAATTGGCTTTGCCACCACTATTGCAGAACCTTCATTACTCGCTGTAGCCATTAAAGCAAACCAGGTTTCTGCAGGTAGCATCGGTATCTGGGGTTTGAGAATCGCAGTGGCCATAGGTGTCGCCATTGGAATCGCACTGGGAGTCTATCGAATTGTCACCGGTACACCTTTATACTGGTACATCATCACCGGTTATGTTTTTGTCGTCATCCAAACTCTTTTTGCACCACGAATGATTATCGCCCTTGCCTATGACTCTGGCGGTGTAACCACATCAACGGTAACTGTTCCATTAGTCGCCGCTTTAGGGCTCGGGCTTTCCACTACGGTTCCCGGTCGTAGCCCATTACTCGATGGCTTTGGGCTGATAGCCTTTGCCAGTCTTTTTCCCATTATGTCCGTTATGGTTTACGCTCAAATTTCTGAGTGGAAGTCTAAACGTGAAAAAAATCGAATCAACTAGATGAGAAACAAGCCATGCATTTTAAATTGATTATTGCTCTGACTGAGGACACGATCACCGATAAGATCGTCGATGCCGCAAAAGCAAAAGGTGCTACCGGTTCAACCGTTATTACCAGCGCTAAAGGCGAGGGAATTAAAGCCTCAAAAACATTCTTTGGATTAAACCTGGAAACACAACGAGACGTCACATTACTGCTTGTGGAAGAACACCTGACCAGAGAAATCCTTGAAACTATAGCCAAAGCCGGTGAATTTGATGACAGCCCAGGCACAGGCATCGCTTTTAGCATCGATGTAGATGATGCCGTTGGAGTATCTCACCAGGTCAACGAATTAACTGAAATTGTAGAGGAAGAGTTATGAGTAACAAAACACTAATACGTGTCAGAGACGTAATGAAAACAGATTACGAACTGGTCCATGGCATGGAAACCGTTGCAGAAGTATTAAAGAAAGGTGAATTCACCGAGACAAAATGCATTATTGTCGATAAACGCCACGACGACGATGAGTATGGATTAGTGATGTTATCTGACATCGCCAAGAAAGTACTAGCAAGAGATAAATCACCGGAACGCGTCAATATTTATGAAATCATGTCCAAGCCGGTCATTAGCGTAGGTCCTGATATGGATATTCGCTATTGCGCCAGAATGTTTGAAAACTTTGGTCTGGGTCGTGCACCGGTTGTAGAGAATAGAAAAATACTTGGTATTGTAGGCTATACCGATATTGTACTGCGTGGAATCAGAGACAGGCTTGTTTAAGCAAATAAGTGTTTCTAATCAAACCTTTTTTCACCTTTCTACTAATTTGTATCAGCACACAATCTGTTGCATTAGTAGAAAAAACCGTTGATTCAGAAACACTGTTAAAGAGCTGGAAATTAACCGAAGCTCCTTTCTCCCTCGAACTCATCCAGCGTCTGCCCGATCAGACTCGTGCTTTTTTTCAGGCCAGAGGGTTTTCCAGTGACATCGCCAATAACATTGCAACTCAATGTGTATTACAAACAATTGGTAAAAACACCTCTAAAACACCCCAGTCTAAATCCATAACCTACGATTTGCATGAGTGGAAAATTCACATCAATGCAAAAGCACAAAGCATTAAATTTAAGGAATTATGGGATAAAGAATGGACAGAAGATGTTGTAACAACAGCCTCCAGAATTGCTTTTCGCTGGGCAACCTTCCCCACTCAACAAAGTTTCGATCCCGGTGGTGATTTCAACTGGGGCATGATTAGTTTCGGCCTACCACCTGGATCAACATTTGACCTGGAAGTACTGTGGAAACATAATAACCAGACTCATTCTCAATGGATAAAACAAATAGAATGTCCTGCCGACCAGTAATAAAAATCAAACCGACCACTTTACTATTATCTTTTTTCTTATTAATCAGTAATTTATTAACCGTCAGTTACGCCAAAGAATCATTAACCCTTATCAAACAAAATCCGGCTGCACCTGACTTTAATTTACCCGATATGGATGGCGAAATGTTCTCACTATCAAGTTATAAAGGTAAAACCGTTATTATTAATTTCTGGGCCACCTGGTGCCCCCCTTGTCGGGAAGAGTTACCCTCCATGAACAGAGCCTGGCAGAAAATTAAAGATGAAAACATAAGCATGATTGCCATCAATGTTGGCGAAGATGAAGATACTATTTTTAGTTTCATGGGTGATTACCCGATTGATTTTCAGGTTTTGCTGGACCAGTCCGGGGAAGTAATAAATAAGTGGCCAATTAAAGGTTTGCCAACAACATTTGTTTTAGACCCTAAAGGACAGCTGTATTATCGAGCAATAGGCGGCAGGGAATGGGATTCTGAATCATTACTGAATTTGGTTAGAGCCATTCAAAAATAACATTTTCTAAACTTTCAACTATACTCGCCGATAACATTTAACCAATAAAATATCTGTGTGGTGAAGCAAAAAATGTTCTGGCACAAATCCAAAAATGAAGAATTACAGCTCAGGATTAATGAGCTTGAGCAAAAGCTTGCTGAAAAAGAGCGATTATTAGAAACCACTAATAATAAAAGTAGTAACCATGACAATGGTTTAGCCTTCCTGTTACGACAATTCGCACATAAAACTTCTGAAATCACTCACTTTTCTGATTTAGGGCACTCACTGGATATGATTCGCAATAAGTCAGCTGAAACAGCTGCTTTGCTGGATTCCGAGCAATCCAAATTACGCGAAACTTCCAGCCTGTTTCAACAAAGCACCATGATACTATCGCAAATATCTTCAGGTATTCAGATATTAACCGACACTACAAGTCAAAGTGTAGAAACTGTTAACAAACTTGAAACTGCATCACAGAACATCGAGCAATTCACTCAAATTATTTCTGACATATCAAACCAGACTAATCTTCTGGCATTAAATGCGGCCATTGAGGCAGCAAGAGCAGGTGAACAGGGTAGAGGTTTTGCAGTTGTTGCCGATGAAGTCCGTAAACTGGCTGGGAAAACAGCCGACGCAACCAGTCAGATTAAAGATTTTGTACAAATAATTAACCAGCTTTCCAGCACCACACAATCTGATTTCCAGCAAATTGTTGAATCCAGCAACAGCATGAACAGCTCTGTTCAAACAGTAGGCAATGTCATCGACGAAGTGGTTTCACTTGCCAACAACATGACTCTGGTAATCAGTACCTCTTCTACCACGGCTTTTATAGAAACCGTTAAACTCGATCACGTCATGTATAAAGTTGATATTTATCAGCGAATTTTTGGCATGGGCCAAAAACCTATTGAAAGCTTTGCCAGTCATCACGAATGTAGGCTTGGACACTGGTATTACGAAGGAAAAGGAAAAGAACTCGCCTCTCTTCAAAACTTCAAAATACTGGAAAAACCGCATATTGAAGTTCATCGGCAAGGCATCATCGCACTCACTGCAAAAAGCGAAAAGCGTCATGAAGACTGCATTTTAGCGCTATTTCATATGGAATCAGCTAGCCAGCAAGTCCTGGAGTTACTGGATGAATTAACAATTGATTACAGCCATTATGTGCAAAGTGAAATTCAAACGGTACCTACTGGGAGCGATGACAGTAGCGGTGAAATTGAAATGTTTTAACTAAAAATCAATAATCAGTAAACATGCAGGCTACTTTTTATAAGGAAAATAAATTGGAGACTGCTGCCTCTGTGGAATCTGCCTGTTAGGAAAATAGACTGGATAACCAGGTCTAACTATAGGAGGTGGAGGACCGTAATAACGGTTGTTTTGTCCGGTCATGCGGTTAAACCAGCCCGGAGGACCACCAGCAGGACAGAAGCCTATTTCAGGAAATCTAAAACCTGAAGCAATAGAAGGAATCACCATGATTGCCAAAGTGAAACTTAAAAATAGCGTTTTAATCATGCTGAATAGACTAAATCATTAACTAGCGATTTAAAACTATATAGTGTTTAGCAGTTGCATACAATTTTCATCTATACTTAACATCTTTAATAAAAGTTATTAAACCCATGAGCGATAGATTTAACCACGATAAACTTGACAAAATAGTTGCTAATGCACACGCTAACCGTGATAAACGAAGTTTAGGTTATCGTGAGCAAGCTTTAAAATTATATCCCTGGGTTTGTGGCCGGTGTGCCAGAGAATTCACTCGCACGAACCTGACTGAATTAACAGTCCATCATCGTGATCACGATCATGACAACAACCCAACCGATGGTAGTAACTGGGAACTGTTATGCCTGTTCTGTCATGACAACGAACATTCCCGTTATGAAGATTATGTCAAAGGCGGGCAATATGGTCACGGAAAATCGCAAGTAGAAGAAGCCACCCATAACCCTTTTGCCGATTTAAAATCATTATTAAAAAAAGATGATTAGCCTCAAAATAATCCCTGTTGCTATTGTTTTAATAATTATAATTTACCTGGCTAGCCTGTCATACATGACACGGCAACATCGAATAAAACCTGATGATGAACATCAGTTAAAACCCTGCCCCAACAAACCTAATTGCGTTCTTAGTTTGTCAGAAAAGGAATCTCAGGCTATTGAAGCTTTTCAGATAAAAGAAAATAATAAACAGCTTAGCTGGGAGAATTTAAAAACGGCTATTACAAAAAGTGGAGGAGAAATATTGATTGATGACGGGCAATATTGTCATGCCGTATTTACATCAACAATTTTTCGTTTTAAAGATGATTTTGAAGCCGTGCAAAATAATAATCAGATAAATATCAGATCGGCATCCAGAGCAGGAAAATCTGACCTTGGTCAAAATAGAAAGAGAGTAGAAAAAATCAGATTACTCTACAACAACTAACTTGTTGGGTGCGCCTTACACACCATTAAATTGCAACATCAATGATAATGGTGCGCACGGCGCACCCTACCCATAAAAAAAGGGGCACTAAGCCCCCTTTTTAAATCAGTATGTATTATAACTAATTAAACTTTACCCATTACAGCAAAGCTTTTAATAAAAGGTGTAGCCATACGAGGGTCTTTTACCATTGCCTTGAAATCACCAGCATTAAATTTCATTTTACCCGTAGTAACTGCCATACCCAGGCCAGCCATACCCAGCTCTTTACTTAGCCACTTGCCCCAGTTACCTGCATCAGCACGCATATCCCAGTTTAGTTCCTGACCATCAAAAGCACCTGCATCAGTTACTTTTCCATTTTCAACAGTGATATATCCAGTTGCCTTATCATCACCTTTAAAACCATAACCGATCACAGAACTGAATTCTATTTTCTCTAAAGCGCCTGCTAGTTCTGGCTCATCATTCCATTCCTGTTGGAACTTCTTCATCCATTCATCACTAAATAAATCTGACATAATTTTATACCTGTTGATAATTATTTTGAGCTTATTATTTTTAATGATATAGGCTTTTAAAGCCAGCAATAAAAACCTGTTTCTCCCTGAATATTTTTATACCCTTATTGAAAAACTTATCATCTACAATCCTATAGCAAGAATAAAAAAAATAATTCACCACGAAGGCACGAAGAACACGGAGAATTAATATGTAGGGGAAATTTTCCAGATTACCATATATTTTAAGTATAGGCTGTTTGTAGAGATTTTAACCAACCTATAAAATAGAATACTGGAAATAAAAGTAAGGTATTTTCAAGCAAATAGTTATCCTTAAAAAACCTTCGTGTTCTTCGTGCCTTCGTGGTGAAAAGTTTTTAAGGAATATTCCTAGCAAAGAAATCCATATTATTTGCAATTAGATTTTTCTGTATTTTTGAATATTGTTTTTCACTTAAAGGCCCCATTTCCACACGAAAATAGTCAGTACCTTTTACCGTAGCTTTTTTAATGGCCGCTTCCAAACCTAAAAAAGCCAGTTCAGCTTTACGCCTGTCCGCATCCTGCATTTTCTGAAAAGAACCTGCCTGAACTATATATCTGTTAGCAGATGCTTTTTCCTTATTAGAGACATTTGGAACATCCGGCTCAGAATTTTGAACCTCCTGAATATCCATTTTTCTTTCAGGTAGCACAGTATAAAAATCAAAAACAGGTTTCGTGTTAATACCGGAACTCTCGATAGCTTTACTTTCCTGTCGTCCACTTTTAACGATATTCTGATCCAGAAAAAGAATAAAGGCCACAAATAACCCAATGATTAAACCCAGTGAAATCCATACCCAGGGAGATGATTTAGTCGATTCACTCACGGCGTAGTTCTACATCTTTTCCGGGGCACTAACACCCATTAATAACAGACCATTTTTTAAAACTTGCCGTGTTGCAAATGCAAGCGTTACCCGGGCATCTCGCAATTCATTATCATCAACAATAAATTTATGGGCGTTGTACCAGGAGTGAAATTGCTGAGAAAGCTCACGCAGATAATTAACCACAATATGCGGCTCTCTTCGTTTGGCAGCGGTCACTAAACGCTCAGGATAAAGCACCAGTTGTTTGAGTAAATCCTGCTCGTGTTTATTATTCAATTTTTCCAAAACCACATTGTCGACATCAATTTTTAAAGACTGTTCTTTACATAACCTTTCCACACTGCAAATACGAGCATGTGCATATTGCACATAGAAAACAGGATTATCAGATGACTGTTCTCTGGCCAGGTTTAAATCAAAATCCATATGTTGATCAACTTTACGCATCACATAAAAAAAGCGTGCAGCATCATTACCGACATCTTCACGAAGTGTACGCAATGGCACAAACTCACCGGAACGAGTCGACATCGACATCATCTCGCCATCTTCATAAAGGTTGGCAAACTGAACCAGTAATATTTCCAGTTTATCGGCAGAGTAATCCATAGCAGTTAATGCCGCTTTCACCCTGGCGATATAACCATGATGATCAGAGCCCCAGATATTGATTACTTCATCAAAACCACGATCAAACTTATTCATGTGATAAGCAATATCAGATGCAAAATAAGTTGTCTGTCCATTATCCCGTTTTACAACTCTATCTTTTTCATCACCAAAATCTGTTGACTTAAACCACAGCGCGCCATGAGATTCATAAACCCGGCCTTTATCCTGAAGTGTCTGAATAGCTTTTTCGACCAGACCATTTTCAGTCAACTCACGCTCAGAAAACCACACATCATAATCCACACCAAACTGTGATAAGTCCTTGCGAATGACATCAACCAGTGTATTTAATGCCAGGTCAAACACATCACGATATTTTTTTGCACCCAGTAGATTTTTAGTATTTTCTATCAGGTCATCAATATGTTTTTCCTTATCTCCATCAGGATGATCGGCATGCACTCCCTTAAAAATCTCCAGCGCATCCTGGCGATAATCATCACCATTTTCACGGTGCAAAGTCGCAGCGATATCCCAGATATAATCGCCCTGATAACCATTCGAAGGAAACTGAAAAATTTCACCAGCAAGATCCAGATAACGTAACCAGACTGATGTACCCAGAATATCCATTTGACGACCAGCATCATTCACATAATATTCACACTCAACATTATGCCCGGTAGCTTTCAATAAGTTCGCCAGCGTAGCGCCATAAGCTGCCCCCCTTCCATGTCCCACATGCAGTGGACCGGTTGGGTTAGCGGAAACAAACTCAATTTGAATTTTTTTGTTATTGCCAATATTGCTTAAACCGTATTTTTCACCCTGCTTTAATACCGTTTGCACGATGGACAGGTTAAAACCTGCACGCAAAAAGAAGTTAATAAAACCAGGGCCCGCTATCTCTACTTTTTCAAGCCAGTCCTGTTTAGTAATTTGAGCTACAATTTTTTCTGCTAATTGTCGAGGAGGCATGCCCGCCTGTTTCGCACTCGCCAAACAGACATTACTGGCAAAATCACCCTGAGCCGCATCTTTACTGGCAGTAATGAGTATTTTAGCGGTGAAATCTTCAGCCAGATCACCCTGCTTAATGAGTAGATCAATTGACTGAGAAAGGAGTTGTTCGAGTTGTTGCTTCAATTCAGGCTTCCGCTTGGAGATCAAAAAAAGTGATTCTACATGGATGTACTGTCAGACAAAAGAGAATAGACCCTGCAATGAGTCTTAATTTACAGCTTATTACAGATCTAGCGGGTCTACTTCAATGGTCAAACGAGATTTCTGAGTATTTCTAATAGCCTGAATCTTCGGCATCAATTGCTGCAAAACCACTCTAATAGAATGAGTTTCATTGGCCAGAATGGATAACTGGGCTCTATATCGCCCAACTCTACGCGTCATTAAGGCTGGTATTGGTCCAATAACTTTCACTGTCGAGCCACTGTCAATCTCAGACAGATACTGTTTCACTTCATTAAGTTTTTGCAAAGCTAGCGCCAGTTCGATGGCATCAACCTGAAAAGTCACAACTCGGGCAAATGGCGGAAACCCCACCATTTTTCTTTCCTGCAGAATATCTTCAACTAGCTCAGAATAACTTTGCCTGCAAAGATTCAACATTAATGGATGCGTTGGAAACGCCGTCTGCAATAATGCCTGCCCTTTTTTCTCAGCACGCCCGGCACGGCCGGAAACCTGCAACACTGTTTGAATTAAACGTTCACTGGCTCGATAAAAACTGCTGTAGAGAGCCTGATCTGAATCCAGCATACCGACCAGCGTGATATGCGGATAATCATGCCCTTTGGCCAGCATTTGAGTGCCCACAAGAATACAGGGCTTTGCATCACGCACCGGTTGCATCCTGGCCTCGAAATGTTTTGCTGACTTGATACTATCCCGATCAATACGAATAACATCAATACCAGGGAACTGTGACTTTAGAAACTCTTCAAGTTGCTGGGTGCCCACTCCATAATGACGAATTTCCCGGGTGCCACAATCGGGGCATTTGTGCGGTAACATCACAGAAAAACCACAGTGATGACAAATCAGCTTATTCACCGATTGATGCAATGTCATCCTGGCATCACATTGATAACAGGTAGACTGCCAGCCACATTCATGACACATGACCACCGGCGCAAAGCCGCGACGATTGAGAAAAAGCAGCACTTGCCCCTGTGCTGCTAAATGTTCTTTAATTGATTGCAGCAACTTTGGCGAGCAACCCGTATTTAACGGTATCTGACTGCAATCAAGTAATTCAATTTGAGGAGGTTTTGACTGACCAACACGCTGATCCAGTCGATACAACCGGAAATGTGTTTTTTGAACGTTAAACAGGGATTCCAGAGAAGGTGTTGCAGACCCTAATACAATTGGGATATCTAGCATCTGGGAACGTTTAATCGCAACATCACGTGCATGGTAACGAACTCCATCCTGCTGACGAAAAGACGAGTCATGCTCTTCATCGATGATAATCAAACCCAGATTCGAACTTTCAGAAAACAATGCCGAACGCGTGCCAATAATTACCTGAGCAACACCTCGTTTAAATTGATCCCAGCTTTGATAACGCTGTAAACCTGTCATTGCTGAATGCGAAGAAACAACTGACTGGCCAAGACGACTTTGCAAGCGCCGTAATAGCTGAGGCGTTAAACCAATTTCAGGTACCAGATAAATCACCTGCTTTCCCTGCCTGATCACCTGCTCCATCAATTCCAGGTACACTTCAGTTTTACCACTACCGGTAACACCGTGAATGAGGTGCACCAGAAACAGATTTAAATGCGGTGAAATTTCATCACAAATCTTTTGTTGATCGACTGTCAGTTCAAATCCAGGCTGCCCGGTTTCTGCAGCAACGGGTAGATTTTCTCTCCAGCCTTTTGTTACCAGCCCTTTGTCCTGCAGAACCTTAACGGGCTGGTGCCAGGAGTCATGCACCTGCCTTAGTTGAAGGGCATCTAATCCATTATCACTTTGTTTTAAAGCACATAAAATATCGTATTGACGAGGTGCTTTGGACTTGAAGGATAACAACAACTCATCATCGACTGTATTAAGTGACCAGAATTGCACCCTGGTTTCAGGCATAACTTCTGTTTTTCTTGCCAGTCGAGGCAGAAACTGGAACAACACTTCACCCAGCGGCTGGCAATAGTAATCAGCCAGCCAGGATGCAAGCTGCATCAAATGAGTAGATAATATCGGGTCATCATCCAGTGGTTTCACTACTGTTTTGATATTTTTATATTCAAAAAGCTGTTGTTTATTACAGGAAACCAGAATACCCAGCTTTTCACCTCGCCCAAAAGGTAGTTTAAATCGCGTACCCGCAGCATATTTGGTATCCCCATCCAGCTCATAATCAAACAGTTGATAGACCGGCAAAGAAAGTGCGAAAGAACAAATAGGAGAGGAAGGGGGCATGTAACTCAAATCGTTATATGAATTTTTAGGTAACTACCCAGCAAAATAAAAAACTATCGCCAGGAACCGCATGAAGTTGAGATAACCCAGCCATCAATGCAATATAATCTTATACGAATGCATTATGCCCTAAATATATTTTTCTTCATGAGCTTCATGGTAAATTTTTTTGATTTTTTCTATAAATATTTGGGGTCACACCAAAATATTTAGCGCAACTTGTTAAAGTAAATTCTACTTAAAAACAGCTAACTCACTGTGAAATAGAGAGATATTTTGTTATCCACATTTCCTGTGGATAACTCTGTGGATAGTCTGCTCATAAGGACTCGGAAGCCGCAGAATTATTACCTTTTTGTTAAAATGGTTAATTTCCGAACACTTTTTTATCTTCTTTAAAAACAACAACTTATATATATCAACTGCTTTTTATTAAAAAAACAATGATGATTAAACAAGATAAAAAACAAGCCTTCAAAATTGTGCATATCTTTCTGCTGTCAAGGTCTTTTTCATACTTTTTTACATCAAATTATTCAATCTATCGATTAATTTTATCTATTCGCTAGAGTAAAAAATATTTTAATCATTGACACCGTTTGACTTGTTGTAACAATCTGACAAACTTATCCACCTGATCAACATTTAACAGACTAATAAAGTATGAATCAGCAAAAAACGGCTGTTATCCTGACAAATCTCGGGACACCTGAAACCAATAGCGTTCCTGCAGTAAAAAAATTTCTCAAGCAGTTCCTGTCTGACTCTCGAGTTGTTGAAGTTCCACGTCTAATCTGGTGGTTTATTCTCAACCTGGTAATACTGCCTTTCCGTTCAAAAAAAGCCCTCGAAGCTTATAATAAAATCTGGACCGATGAAGGCAGCCCACTGATGTCTATCAGCCGCACTCAACAGCAAGCCCTGCAACAAAAACTGGGAGATGATGTCAAAGTAGAATTAATGATGCGTTATGGAGATCCATCTTTCTCATCGGTCATCAATAAGCTGCTCAAGCAAAACTATAAAAAACTTATTGTTCTACCTCTCTACCCTCAAAATTCTGCCACCACAACAGCAACAACATTTGACCATATCGCAGAAGTACTCAAACCAGTTCGAAATGTACCCGATCTCAATTTTATCAGTGATTACCATGGCGATCCCGGTTACATACATGCATTAGCAACATCCATACAGGAGCGCTGGCAGCAACAAAAACGCCAACGCTTTCTGTTAATGTCATTCCACGGTTTACCTCAACGTAATATCGATAAGGGTGACCCATATTACGACCAGTGCACTGGCACAGCTCACCTGTTAGCAACCATTCTTGGGCTCACAAAAGATCAATGGGAAATGAGTTTTCAGTCTCGTTTTGGCAAGCAGGAGTGGATAAAACCTTATACCTCAGAAACATTGGAAACCAGAGCTGCTAACGGACTAAAAGAAATTGATGTCATTTGCCCCGGCTTTTCTGTTGACTGCCTGGAAACTCTGGAAGAAATTCAAATGCAAAACAAAGAAATTTTCCTCCAGCATGGCGGTGAACAATATTATTACATTCCCTGCCTGAATGATCGTGATGACCATATATCCATGATGGCAAACCTTGTTAAGCCCTATCTGGACTGAGAATGGCTATCAGAAAACAATTCAACTCTCGATTAAAGGTATCCACAATTTAACCAACTGAGCAACTCCAATGAGATTGAAGGCTCATAATATTGGATTTCACCATAACCCCACCCCAATCGATCTAAAATCCTACTCGGATCACACATTTCATATCCATTGGTTGAACTAATATCCTTTTGAACTACTATTTA
>JABHSO010000050.1 GCA_018669845.1 Gammaproteobacteria bacterium
CTGAGCGGATGCAGATTGATATTGCCAGAATGGCAGTAAAACTAGGCTGGAGTGTACGACAGATTGGGAAACGTGCTGTAGAGCTTAAGAATTTACTGAGCAAGGAAGGGCAGGGTGTTGAAAGAGTAAATTCCGATATCAATCGAGTGGAGTCTATTATTTCTGAACACTATTCCATGCCAACAAAGCTTGATTTTGATCAAAAGAAAAGTCGAGGCACTCTAACATTTGAGTGGAACTCAATCGATGAGCTGCATGGGTTATTGAATGCCTGGGGTTTGTCAGAGAAAACTCAGGGGTGAAACAGATGGTTGGTTTTATACATTTGTTCCAGCCGAACCTCATGGTTCTCAATTATATTCAGGAGTTGAGTTTTTAAACTGCCTGAGGCGGTTTCAACCTGTGCGTTCAACTCGTTGAGCTCGAATACCAGCTTGGCCCTTTTGATCAAAGGTTTACGCACGCAAATCCAGTTCTTTAGGTGAGAGATAGCGTGACGAAGTTTATTTCGACCCATTCTGGTTTTCAATGTACTTTCTTACTACATCAACAGAAGCTCCGCCAGTTGAAACAACACAATAACTAGGTGACCAAAAATGTCTCCCCCAAAGGGATTTTTGTATCTTGTCGAAATGATCTCTTCGCAAGATATACGAGGATTTTCCTTTTAGTTTTCCCACCAGGTTAGATAGGGTTATTTTAGGGTTTGCAGAGATAATCATATGGACATGATTGTTTTCACCATTAAACTCCAGCAGCTCACATTCCATTTGTTCATCGCATTTTTTCACTATGTTGGTTGAGGCGCTGGAAGGTGCCGGAATGTACTCCAGCTATAAGTTCTTGAAGATTTTGGCAAATGACATGGATGACAACAAGTCTACCCATGTAGAGCTAACTAAGAAGATACGTAATGTGTATGGACCTGAAATGCTCAATACGGTCATGAAAGATAGTGCAGAAATCAATAATGCCGGAGAAAGACTGATGACCGCTTATGAACTGAAAAAACCGATCACTTCTAAAAAGATACACGATCGTTGTATGGTTTATTTGAATTCATTGAACTAGGAGATCAAAAGGCTTATTCACAAAACTTTGCCAAGCCAACGAGAAGCTTTGCGCCAAGAAAGCATTATTTAGAGGAGGGGTGTGAAAATGTCAAATAAAAGTAAAGGAAATGACGGGTTGTTGAGTGACTTAATATTTGATGATATGGAGGTTGCGGTAAAAAGTCCCAGTAGAAACAAGACATCTCATTTATCCGAAAGAGGTAATGCCTTGCGACAAGCAGCCGGTGGTGTCAGCCAGTTAAAAACTCTTTTAATGGTGGATCCCCCAGTATGCCGAATGTGGTCAGGTTATGATCGTCGATATGATTTACTTTCCATTGATGATGATAAATGTCTGGAGTTGGTTGATGGATTAAGGGCAGCCTCAAAAATTACTTCACACTTCTGAGTTTCCACTCACTCATTATGGCTGCGTTGTTCGTTAGTTAAATGGCTCACTATTCGCCCTCCTCACGCCTTGCCCTAATGGCGATTGAAACCTCATAAATGTAAATTAATTTTTACGGCTGCCCTAAGTCAGCCGGTAAGCAGGAAATGCCGGCATTAGTTCGCAAGGTTGAGAATGATCCCAACTTTGAGTACGAAGTTATTTATGGAGCACGACGGCATTGGGCTATTTCCTGGCTTAGATAAATAATTATCCTGACTTCAAATACCTGATAGAAGTTCGGGATCTGACAGACGAAGAGTGCTTTCGTTTGAAAGATATGGAAAACCGGGAAAAGGATGATGTGTCAGATTTTGAAAGATCAGTGAATTACAACCGGGCGAAGGATATGTTTTATGGAGGAGTATCCAGTCGAATGGCAGATCGTATTGGGTATACCAATGCCAACCTTTATTATCTGCTCCGTCTGGCATATTTACCAGTTGACATTCAGGAGGCATTTGTCGATGTAAGAAATATTACAGTCAATAATGGCCGCACACTTTATCGTCTGATGAAGCGAAATAGCCAGTGGGTATATTAATCTAACCATTATTCGTGGTAAAGAAACTGAAAAGACAGATATCAAAGAAGCATTAGAGCGTTTTTTGAGCTGTCTATAAGTATAGCTGTTAACAACTGTTAAAATGAACTTAAGTTATTGATAATATTGAATAAAATAAGAATAGTAAGTTAAGTAATAATATGATTTTAACAACTAATAGTTGTATGAATGTTTCACGTAGAACAATTTAGAGAGAGAGGATGGATATTCCTATAGCAGAACAAAACGATCGATATGTGGATGTAGATCTACTTAAAAGAGGTCGTTGGCAGCCAAGAAGGTATTTTGATGAAACCAAGCTCCAGGAACTGGCTGACAGTATTGAGCAAGTGGGTATCATTGAGCCAATTATAA
>JABHSO010000126.1 GCA_018669845.1 Gammaproteobacteria bacterium
AAATTTGTTCTACCCGGCAAAGCCCGTACCTTAGAAGATGCTTTGAAATACGATGCTTGTGGCCAATGGATTAGCTTCATTCATACAGGTTTCTATCCTGGACAAAAGGAAATCGTTGTCTGATTACTTCCTTTTATCTTCTGTCCTGGGAGAATGAGGGCAGGATACTGAAAATACCCCGGAGAGTACCTTATTGTTGAGTAAAGCAATTCATTAAATGTTGTTGCCGACTCAGGCACCTGAAAGACCGAAAAAGGCTTTAGGTTGGGGATGATCAGTAGGCTCTTTACTAATGATGAAATGATGGGGTAAATAGTTTATTTAGCGGACTTACGAATTTTATTTAAAGATGCCAGTTTTTGACTGGTTTTACACAGTTCTTCCAGTGCTTGCAGTCGCTCTCTAACAGATAATTTTAATGACTGTTTGATCATGGCGCGTCGACTGCCTGACCATGTTGCATTATTCCAGCTTTGCTTTATTTTACTGTCCATTTTCTTCGTTTAATATAAGTTCAAGGTGCTGAATATCATCGAGGTCACGAACACGGTTTGCTATTCTTTTCATCGCTATCAGAGTTGGTATAGAAACAATGTTAAAGCTAATCTCAGGAGTTATTTCGGCGATAGTTGCTATTTTATATTCTTTATCAAAATCAAATGGTTCGGTAACAAATAAATCAATTGTTGTTTCTGGGTGTTGACTTGATTGAAAGTGAGAAACATTGTTTCCAAAGTGGTTAACTTCATAGGATTATCGTATCGTAATTTAAATATATTGTCAGGGGTAATGTAGAAATGATACTAAATATTGCAATAGGCTCAGTATGAAGATTATGAGGCATAGGTTGACCCATTAACCCGGTATGCTTTAAGCCTGAATTTTGAAAGGAGCGCACATTTAAGGTACGGGTTCTTTCAAGGAGGATTCCTGCTAAAAGTATGCAAGAATGAGGTGGTTTACGAAATTTTTGATTTACATGATTTTATACAGAGCCATTTATTTCTAAATTAATGAAAATATATAATTTTAAAGAAAGGGTGAAATGCCGTTTACATGGGGGGTATAAGTAAAGCCCATATTCATCCTGAAAATGGGCTTTACAGATCTGCGTAGTGATTGACTTCATCCATACAGGTATCCTACCTGAGAATCAGGTAATCCTTTGCCTGATTGCTTCCGTTCATCTTCAATCCTGAAGAGTGCGACTAAGATAACTAAAGTTTTAAAAAGAGAATACGGCAAAAGGAGATAGTGTTTGTATGATTTTGCCGAATTGTTTTGTCAGAATTGGCCTACATGGTGGGGAAAGATATCAGTTATCAGTTATCAGTTATCAGTCGTAAGTCGTAAGTCGTAAGTCGTAAGTCGTAAGTCGTAAGTAAAAAAACACTTGACAGGTATAATGATAAACGCAGAAAATTCTGCCAACTGCCAACTGCCAACTGCCAACTGCCAACTGCCAACTGCCAACTGCCTTCCGAATTCAGGAAATATGAAAATATTTATTGATTAAAAATTTAAAGTAGGTATGGTTTTTGGATACAAGGATTTTTAACCATACACAAGGAGTGTACTATGACCACCTCAAAATTATTTCTATTCTTTCTATATCTTGCTTTTACTTCAGTTTCTCAGGCTGCCATAATTCCATTTTTTAATCAGTCGGACTGGGAAAATACCTTATCTAACCCGGTGCTTATTGAACAAGATTTTCTAGGTGCTTCTACCAGTTTTTCCGCAAACTCTCTAGATAACAACATTGGGGTTCTTTCAGTTACTCTTAATGGTGGAGTTGGTGATCCGGGACAAACAGGTTTGACCGGCAAAGGCTTTTTTCAGTCTGAAGTTGATTCATCAGGAACTGATGCCCTGTCGATTGATATTAGTTTTGATGCAACTTATGGGTTCGCACTCACTGGGTTGCAAAATGACTCTTTATCTAACAAATCATCTCTCGCTCTGGATGAAATAGCGATATCTATCGGTTTGGATTACTGGGTACTTAGTGAAGAAATGAAGCAGAATACTTCAAATATTCCATTTCTTGGGTTTGTATCAGATGAATTGATCGACTCATTTAGCTTTTTTCATGCGGGTCTGGTAAGACAGGTTAATAAAGAAAGTGAAGAGTTTTTTCTGGAAGGATTGATTATTGCAAAATCTACTGTATCAGTTGATGAACCATCCGTGATTCTATTATTAATGACAGGTCTGCTTTTCCCGGTTGTGGTAAGAAATGTTAAAGTATTAAAGAGGTTGGAGTGCTAAAAAGAGGATGAAATATTGCATAGGTATAAATGTGTTCTGAAATCATTATGAAGAAATATTGGAAACCCGAAATTATTCATCATGGAGCTTTACATGGAGTGACGGGGTCATGTCATGAGCTTATCTATCAGCGACTAAGTGAAGTCAATAAAAGTGTTCTGGTAGATTGCGGTTTATTCCAGGGTGATGACTATTCCAGTCATGGGAATTCATCTGCAAATGCCGATCAGTTGGCTATAGATTTTGATATTTCAGGAGTACAGGCTTTATGTGTTACTCATGCTCATATCGATCATATTGGACGCATTCCATATTTGATCATGGCAGGGTTTGATAAACCTGTTTACTGTTCAACGGCAACAGCAAAGTTAATTCCTTTGATGCTTGAAGATGCTATAAAATTGGGTCTTACCAGAGATAAAAGACTTGTAACAAAGTTGATCCAGAGAATAATCTCGTTAATTAAACCGGTTGTTTATAATCAATGGATCCAGCTGGATGAAATATTGAAAGTTAAGTTTAAACCAGCAGGTCACATTCTGGGTTCAGCTTACCTGGAATTTGATTTGTTAAAACCTGCTACCCCTGATAGCAGAGTCCGTAAATTTCACCGTATTGTATTTTCTGGTGATCTGGGAGCGCCTTATGCCGCATTGCTGCCAGCACCTAAATCTCCCTATCGTTGTGATACCCTGATAATAGAAAGCACTTATGGAAATCGTTTGCACGAGGGTAGAAAAGCCAGGAAATTACAGCTTAAAAAAATAGTGGAACGTTGTTTAAAAAATAGAGGTGTTCTTTTAATTCCCGCATTTAGTCTAGGGCGAACACAATCTTTACTATATGAGTTTGAGCAAATTATTACTCAATATGGTGGCAGTTGGCATGATATTGAAATAGTGATTGACTCTCCTATGGCCAGTAAATTGACAGTGATGTATCGAGAGTTGTCAGATTTGTGGGATAAAGAAGCAAAAAGAAAGCTTAGTCAGGGTAGGCATCCACTTAACTTTGAGCAGATGACAGTAATAGGTGATTCTAAAACTCATTATGATGTGGTGGATTATTTACAGCGAACAGCCCGACCAACCATAGTGATTGCAGCGAGTGGCATGTGTACT
>JABHSO010000060.1 GCA_018669845.1 Gammaproteobacteria bacterium
AGAACCAGAACCAGAACCAGAACCAGAACCAGAACCAGAACCAGAACCAGAACCAGAACCAGAACCAGAACCAGAACCAGAACCAGAACCAGAACCAGAACCAGAGCCAGAGCCAGAGCCAGAGCCAGAGCCAGAGCCAGAGCCAGAGCCAGAGCTTGAATCTGAACAGGAGTCTGAGCCTGAAGAAGAGGTTGCTTTAGAAGAAGATGACTCTGCATCTAATGAAATAGAAATAATTCCTGTCGATGAAGATTTGCCGGTGCTAAAGCCCGGTAGTGACCCTGAAATTCTGGAAATATACCTGGAAGAAGCTGAAGAAGAGTCTGAAAATATTAAGCAACTTCAGCAGGACTGGAAGCTTCACCCTGAAGATGATAACGCTCTAAAGAATATAAGAAGGGCATTTCATACGATAAAAGGAAGTGGTCGACTTGTAGGCGCAATGAAAATTGGTGAATTTGCCTGGGATTTTGAAAGCTTACTAAATCGTGTTATTGATAAAGCTGTTGAACCAACTGACCAGGTAATTGATGCTATTGGGCTGGCAGCTGCTGTATTGCCTCAATTGGTAGATGAGCTGAAAAACGGAACTCCAGTCACCGAGGATATTGCATATATTCGAGGTTTGGCAAAAGCACTGGCTGAATTTAAAGCCGGCCAGGTTTTGGCAATAAGAAATAGTCAAAAAAAAATTGATGATCAGGCATTAATTCAAGTTGATGATGCAGTAATAGAAGTAGAAGCAGAAGCAGAAGCAGAAGCAGAAGCCATTGGTGAAGCTCCTGATGAATCTGGTAATCAGCAAGAGGAGACCCCCCCGGACCCTTTCGTCTTAAGCGAAATGGTGAACATGCCTGGAGGAGAGGTAGGCCTACCTCTGCCCGGGGATCCGGCGAAGGAAGAAGAGCAGGACGACATAACAGATCTGCAGATCGACCCGGAACTTCTGGTAATTTACCAACAAGAGGTCGAGTTGCACCTAAACACCGTAAATTCCGTCCTTGAGCAACCTGCCGTAGACGGAGGGTTACAACCTACTGAAGAGCTGTATCGTGCAATCCATACAATAAATGGTGCTTCCCGAACTGCTGATATAACGTCAATTGGTCAGCTGGCTACGCTGATGGAAAATCCACTAAAAATCTCTCTGGAGCAGAGTTCTGGATTTGATGGTGACGTACTTGAGCTTTATCGAAGAGGTCACGATGCTATTTTTCAAATGACAAAAGATTTAGTCGAACACCGAAAAATTCCTGAATTATCTGAGACCCTCAAAAAAGATTTTGAAAGCCTGTTAGAGCAAATGGATAACCATACGGTTGAGTTACCAGAGCAGGATAATCAGCCTTCAAATCAGTTTGTTGATACTCTGACCATGATGAATGAGTCGATTGAAGCTGATTATGATGATGAGCTGGTAGAGATCTTTATTGAAGAAGCGACCGAGTTGCTGGATATGAGTGATCATACTTTGCATACCTGGGCGGAACAGGATGAATCTATTGATGACAGTGCCAATTTTGGGCTTGTTATGGAGTTACAGCGATATTTACACACGCTTAAGGGCGGTGCAAAAATGGCTGAATTCAATGAAATCAGTGATTTGAGTCATGAGCTTGAGTCATTGTTTATCGCTGTTATAGATGCTCGGGTAGAAAAATCTGATGATCTAATCGATGCTTTGCACGATAGTTTCGATTTACTGAGTATTCAGGTGAATCAGGCTAAAAATCATCAGCCTTTAGAGTCATCTGCTAAACAGATTGATGCTCTATTACAGTTACGATCTAGTGATGTTGAGCAACATAAAAATTATCCTGAAATTATTGAAAATAAAGAGAGCGTAGAGTCTGATGTTTCACCGGTTCTATCGAGTGAAAGTGATTTTGATGAGGCGGTTAGTTCCCCGGTAAAAGAAGAAGCTGCTAACGATAGACGTAAAAGCGAAAGGGATGTCGTTAAGGTTCGTTCTGAATTACTCGATAATTTAGTTAACTCAGCCGGTGAAGTGAGTATTTACAGAGCAAGAATGGAGCAGCAGGTTTCTTCATTCGGGTCTAATCTCGGTGAATTAGGATCGACGATAATCCGGTTGAAAAATCAATTAAGAGCACTTGAAGCAGAAACTGATGCTCAGATTCACTTTAGCCATAAAGATGATACCGAATTAAAGCAAAGTTTTGACCCTCTGGAGATGGATCGTTATACCCAGATTCAGGAGTTGTCAAAATCTCTGGGTGAATCGGTTGATGACTTATCCAGTTTGCAATCTATTCTGGGAGATCAGGTTAAAGACTCGGAAACTCTTTTATTGCAGCAATCAAGAATAAATACCGATTTACAGGATGGTTTGATCCGAAGCCGTATGGTACGTTTTTCCGGGCTCACATCGAGGTTGCGTAGACTGGTTAGAAAAACAAGTTCAGAGTTAGCTAAAAAAGCTGATCTGGTCATTGAAGGTGATCAGCATGAAGTTGATATTAAAGTTCTGGATCGGATGTTGGCACCAATAGAACATATTCTGCGTAACTCAATTTCTCATGGTATTGAAAGCCCGATTGAGCGAGTAAATAAAGGTAAATCAGAGTCTGGCAAAATCTTGATTAAAGTGAGTCGTGATGGATCTGATGTTGTACTGAAAATAAGTGATGATGGCTCTGGAGTTAATGTTAGAAAAGTACGTGCAAGAGCCGTCGAGCTGGGCTTATTGGGTGAGCGAGAAGAAATTGATGAGAATGATGTTGTTCAGTTTATCCTCGAACCTGGTTTTAGTACTGCAGACCATGTGACACAGGTTGCTGGTCGTGGTGTTGGTATGGATGTTGTTGCTAGTGGTATTAAGCAATTGGGTGGAACACTACAAATTTCTACCAGCCCTCAGGGAACTGTTTTCACCGCTAGACTCCCTTTTACGTTATCAATCAATCAGGCGATTCTGGTTCAGGCGGGTGATGAATCATTTGCTTTACCATTAATCAATATTGAAGGTATTACGCGTATTGAATCAGACCAGATGGCAGAAATTTATCAGCAGGAAAAACCTGTGCTGGATTACGCCGGACAACAATATAGTCTGTATTATTTGTCATCCTTGTTGGATGCATCTAACAGTTTTAAGGTTATAGATGATGCCTTGAAAGTACCGGTAATTTTATTGCGATCTGGTGATTTGCGAGTGGCTTTACATATAGATGTATTGCTGGGGAATCGCGAAATTGTTGTTAAACCTTTGGGTAAATTACTCAGTCAGGTGAAGGGTATTTCAGGTGCCAGTATTTTAGCTGACGGATTAGTTGTGTTGATTTTGGATATAAATG
Source organism: Gammaproteobacteria bacterium (assembly GCA_018669845.1). GTDB lineage: Bacteria > Pseudomonadota > Gammaproteobacteria > JACNJF01. Next base: position 3,318 of record JABHSO010000060.1, read on the forward strand.
GACTGATCAGACACGGCATTACATCTTTTGGTGTTACTCGTGACCCTGTAGAAATCGAAGAGGAGATGCAGCAGCCTGAGACAAAATCTAAAAAAGTGGTGATGGTTGTCGATGACTCTATAACCATGCGTCGTGTTGCGACAAAACTTCTGAATAGAAATAACTATGATGTAGTAACGGCTAAAGATGGTGTAGATGCACTGGCTCAGTTGGAGGATGTAAATCCTGATGTGATGTTGCTGGATATTGAAATGCCTAGAATGGATGGTTTTGAACTTGCTTTACACATGAAAAATGAAGCTAACTATCGTGATATTCCAATTATCATGATTACCTCCCGAACAGGTACTAAACATAGAGAACATGCGAAGAAAATAGGTGTTGATAAATATATGGGTAAACCCTATCAGGAAGAAGAGTTGATAGAGAATATTTCGGCATTAGCAAGGTGATGAATATGCGGGTAAACTTCGAGGTGTTGTGTGTCTGAGCAAAATTCTATTCGATGTATTCAGCTTCCCTTAGTTGACTGGCAACTCATATTGCCAAATGTGGCGGTAGCTGAAATTATTGCTTATACCCCTCCTGAGCAAACAGGTGAAGACTGGTATGATGGATTATTAATTTGGCGTGGGGCGATGGTGCCTATAATTTCTGTGGAGAAAATGTGTAAACGTGAATTCTCAGAGCCTGGATCCAGAACTCGTATAGCTATTATTTATAATCTATCAGGTGATAAAGACTTGCCCTATGTCGGTATAATTTTACAGGATATTCCCAGAGCTTACCTTGCTGAGGAAGATCGAATGCAGTCAGTGGTCTCAAGTTCAGAGTGTGAATTTATATTTGGACGAGCTGATATCATGCTTGAACAATTAATGGTTCCCGACCTGGATGAAATTATGGCTGCGGTTAAACAAAAAATTAAATAATTTGTGGAACTAGTCAGCATAGTCAGAAAAGTCAAAAATATTCACCACGAAGACACGAAGCTCACGAAGAAAAAAATAATCCTAAAAGTAATTGAATAAAACAGTCATTGTCATAATTCTAAAAAGCTTATTACTAAATAACGATGTACCTTCGTGAGCTTCGTGTCTTCGAAGTGAAAAAATCTTTAAATTTATAGAAAAATTGAAACTCGCTGAGTAATTACTAATTTGTAACTGAAGCTCCTGACCTCTGGAGTGGCTGAAACTTACTGCATATCCCCGAAATAATGCTGAATTACAGTGATGATGGATATTGCCGCGGTTTCCATGCGCAGTGTACGAGGCCCTAAAATGCATAGATTGAAACCTGCATTTCTAGCCAGTTGAATTTCTTCAGTTGTAAAACCACCTTCTGCTCCAACTAACATGGTAAAAGGTAATTCAGGGTTAAATTGATTGTTTAATTTTTTAATAGGACTTCCGTTAAAATCCAGTATTAATTTATTTGAGTTTTCTGCTATTTCAATGCAGTTTTCAAAGCCCTGATGAAAAAATAAAAGAGGAAGAATATTGCGCCCGCACTGTTCACAGGCGTTGATCATAATGGTTCGCCAATGAGCCATCTTTTTTTCCAGTCGCGCACCTTTGATGTGGGTTTGAGTTCTTTGGCTATTGAATAAATGAATTTTACTGATGCCTAATTCAGTCGCTTTTTGAATGATGAAATCGATATGTTCCGGTTTTCCTATTGCCTGGAAAAGTATGCTTTTCAGAGGAGATTCCGGATTGTTTTTGATTCGTGAAACAGGGGTGACGGTAACTTTTTTACTGGAAATTTGTATTTTTGCCAGATAATCGACGGTTTCTCTGCCGTTGAATAGAGTGATCTCCTGTCCGCTCTTTAGTCGTAATACGTGATTTATGTAATGACTGGATGCTATCGGTAAATCAACACTTACATTGATGTCGAGTGGAGTATCTGTAAAGAGTCTGGATAAACGCATTTAACTCATCAACCTGCTAAACGGGCAAAGTTATAATATTTGCTAATAGTAACTCACTTAAGCAAGATTAATATTCTTGATGATAGAGTTTGTCAAAGCCGACTGGTTCATGGTGTAAAAGTGTAAACCGGAAACACCATTTAGAATTAATTTTTCGGTCATTTGAGATACGATCTCAATGCCATACTGGCGTTGGGATTCAATATCACCGTCATAACTGGCCATAGATTTTTTAATCCACCGGGGTATTTCGGTACCACACTGTTTTGAAAACTTTTTAAGATTATCAAAGTTAGCTATGGGCATAATGCCGGGGTAAATGGGTTGTTTGATATTCTTCTTTTCACATAAATCCATAAAGTGAAAATAGCTGTCGCTATTGTAAAAATACTGAGTAATAGCAATGTCAGCACCAGCATTCATTTTCTCGGCAAAATAATTTATTTCAGAAGACATGTTTTTAGAGTCAGGATGGGCTTCAGGATAAGCCGCAACTGCAATCGAGAAGTGATCTGCAAAATGCTCTCGAATTAATGTCACTAGATCGGAAGCATGTTTACACTCACCCATGCCTACCATGCCTGATGGAGGATCGCCTCGGAGAACTACCAGTCGGTGAATCCCGTTCTGTTTGTACAATTCAAGCAATTCAAGGATTTCAGCATTAGTTGCCCCCACGCACGTCAGGTGGGGGCAGGCATCTACCGGAGAATTTTGTTGAATATCAATCACTGTTTCCAGAGTGTTATCGCGTGTTGATCCACCTGCTCCAAAAGTTACGGAATAGAACTCAGGATTTAGAGAAGAAAGCTCATTACGGGTAGTTGATAACTTAATTTTTCCTGCATCAGTGCGAGGCGGGAAAAATTCAAAACTTAGATTGAGTGATTGAGTGTTCATTCAGAATCCTGGACTAGTAACGATAGTGATTAGCTTTATAAGGACCATCAACAGGTACGCTAATATAATCGGCCTGTTGCTGAGTAAGCGTAGTAAGTTTCACTCCTATTTTTTCAAGATGCAGCCTTGCTACTTCTTCATCCAGCTTTTTAGGTAAAATATAAACTTCATTTTTATATTCAGATGTATTGGCGAATAATTCTATTTGAGCCAGAGTTTGATTGGTAAATGAATTGGACATAACGAAACTGGGGTGTCCAGTTGCACAGCCAAGATTAACCAGACGACCTTCAGCCAGCAGAGTGATTCGGTTACCATTAGGAAAGATAATCTGGTCTACCTGAGGTTTTATATTTTCCCACTCATATTGTTTTAATGAAGCGACATCGATTTCATTGTCGAAATGACCAATATTACAAACGATGGATTCATTTTTCATTTGAACCATATGGTCGTGATTAATGACATTGAAATTTCCTGTCGTAGTCACAAAGATATCAGCTTCTTTGCAGGCTTCATTCATATCGACCACCCGGTATCCTTCCATTGCAGCCTGTAACGCACAGATAGGGTCGATTTCTGTCACCCATACAATAGCGCCGAGTCCGCGTAATGATTGTGCGCAGCCTTTTCCGACATCGCCATAACCCAGTACAAGTGCAATCTTGCCAGCGATCATTACGTCGGTTGCACGTTTGATACCGTCAACAAGTGATTCGCGACAACCGTATAAATTATCAAATTTAGATTTAGTGACTGAGTCATTGACGTTGAAAGCAGGGAAAGGCAGGTCGCCACGTTCGTACATTTGATACAGGCGATGTACGCCGGTTGTTGTTTCCTCAGTAACACCTTTAATGGTGGCAAGACGTGTTGAATACCAGTCAGGAACTGTTTTTAACTGTTCTTTAATTGCAGCGTACATGATTGTTTCTTCTTCACTGCCAGGGTTATCCAGAACTGAAATATCTTTTTCCGCTTTAGTTCCCAGAATAAGTAAGCCGGTTGCATCGCCGCCATCATCCAGAATCATATTGGCTGTTTCGCCGTTCGGCCAGTCCATAATTTTGTGAGTGTACTGCCAGTATTCTTCCAGTGTTTCACCTTTGTAGGCAAACACGGGGACACCTGTTTTAGCGATAGCTGCAGCGGCATGATCCTGAGTGGAAAAGATATTGCAGGAAACCCAGCGAACTTCTGCACCGAGTGAAACCAGAGTTTCAATTAACACGGCAGTTTGAATGGTCATGTGCAGGGAACCGGCAATTCTAGCGCCTTTTAAAGGCTTTTCATTACCATATTTGGTTCTGAGAGAAACGAGTCCGGGCATTTCGGTCTCGGCAATTTGAATTTCTTTGCGACCCCAGTCAGCTAGTGACATGTCAGCAATAATAAAATCTTCAGTTGAATTAGCATTCATAAATAGTACCTCTGTATAGGTGTGATATTTATGAGCGCCGTTGATTGTAAACTTTTTTCAAGCCTGGCAGTAAAGGTACTGTCGCAACGCTCCTCAAAAAAAGTGCCCCGTAGAATTTTTAAATAATTACGGGGCAATCAAGATGTATATATAGTTTATATTGAAAAAAATTCCAATGTAAAGGTAAAAAATTATATTTTACAATCCAGCTTCTGATCTTAATAAATCGACCTTATCAGTTCTTTCCCAACTAAATTCAATATCTTCTCGTCCAAAATGTCCATAGGCAGCGGTATCTCGATAGATGGGTTTGAGTAAATCAAGGCCGGTGATGATGCCCCAGGGTCTTAAGTCAAAATGCTCGTGTACCAGGTCAACGATCTGCTCATTGTTAACGTGGTTAGTTTCGAAAGTTTCAATGCTGATAGAAGTGGGTTTTGCAACACCAATGGCATAACTTACCTGGATTTCACAGCGATCGGCGAGTCCTGCAGCAACAATATTTTTAGCAACATATCTGCTGGCATAAGCTGCTGAACGGTCAACTTTTGATGGATCCTTGCCTGAAAAAGCACCGCCACCATGACGCGCCATACCGCCATAGGTATCTACAATAATTTTACGGCCGGTTAAGCCTGCATCTCCAACGGGACCTCCAATCACAAAATTTCCTGTCGGATTAATGTGAATTTGTGTATCTTTATTAATCCACTCGGCAGGGATAATGGGCTGAATAATTTCTTCCATGATGCCTTCCTGCAGCTCCTTCATGGAAACATCAGGGGAATGCTGGGTCGATAATACAATGGCATTAATGCCAGCGGGTTTGCCGTTTTCATAAGTAAAGGTTAGCTGGCTTTTGGCGTCAGGTCTGATCCATGGCAGTTTGCCTGAGCGTCTAATATCGGCCTGCCTTTTTACCAGTTTATGTGCATAGCTGATCGGGGCGGGCATAAAATTATCAGTTTCGTTTGTTGCGTAACCAAACATTAAACCCTGATCACCTGCGCCCTGATCCTCATCAATTTTTCTATCTACACCCATAGCGATATCGGGAGACTGTTGTCCAAGAGCGTTGATGACGGCGCAGGTATTACCATCAAACCCAACATCTGAATTATCATAACCAATCTCAACAACGGTTTTTCGAACAATGGATTCTAAATCGACGTAAGCTGAGGTGGTCAGTTCACCCAATAATAAAATCATGCCAGTCTTGGCTGCAGTTTCACAGGCGACATGGGCATGCGGATCCTGTTCAAGGATGGCGTCCAGTACAGCATCAGAGATGGCATCGCATAATTTATCAGGATGTCCTTCAGATACGGATTCGGAAGTGAAAATAAAAGAATCAGGCATATGTTTGTAACTCATAAAAAAAATCAACAAGCATTATATAGTGCTTTTAATTATATTTCTCAACCCCTGATCTAGATCAATTTGTTTTAAGCTATAGCCTTAATTGATACCTCAATAATCAATTTGATTTGCTGAAAAGTCTATTCTGAGCGAGAATAGCGCGCCTTTATCCTTGCCGGGTGTTAAATCATGGTGATTTTTCAGGCCATTTTAGTGCAAGGTAATTTGATTTTTAGTTTTTTACCCATCTGATTTATTTCAGGCAGGGTGTTATTTTTTTATTAATTTAGGAGAAAGCTATGCCATCTCGTAGAGAGCTTGCAAACGCTGTTCGTGCGCTAAGTATGGACGCAGTCCAGCAAGCGAATTCAGGTCACCCCGGCGCCCCCATGGGCATGGCGGATATCGCAGAAGTTCTGTGGAACGACCACATGAACCATAACCCTGCTAACCCAGACTGGTCTGATCGCGATCGTTTCATACTATCGAATGGTCATGGATCAATGCTGATTTATTCTTTACTGCATCTGACAGGTTACGACCTGAGTATTGATGATTTAAGAAATTTTCGTCAAATGGGTTCTAAAACTCCTGGTCATCCTGAGTATGGTTATGCTCCTGGTGTTGAAACGACAACGGGTCCTTTGGGACAGGGCATCACAAACGGTGTTGGTATGGCAATCGCAGAACGCGCGTTGGCTGCTGAATTTAACCGTGATGGCCATAAAATCGTTGATCACAATACTTATGTATTCCTCGGCGATGGTTGCTTGATGGAAGGTATTTCTCACGAAGCCTGTTCACTGGCCGGTACTTTAGGTCTGGGTAACTTGATTGCGTTCTGGGATGACAATGGCATTTCTATCGATGGTCACGTTGAAGGCTGGTTCTCTGACGATACCCCTAAGCGTTTTGAAGCTTACGGATGGCACGTAATTGCAGATGTTGATGGACATGATGCTGATGCTCTGGGCAAAGCAGTAGAAATGGCAAAAGCCATGACTGACAAGCCAACTATGATTTGCTGTAAAACTACGATTGGTTTTGGTTCTCCAAACAAAGCAGGCAGTCATGCCTGTCACGGTGCTCCTTTAGGTCAGGAAGAAATTAATCTGACTAAAGCTGCTATCGGCTGGGATCACGAAGCTTTTGATGTGCCTGCTGACGTTTACGAAGGCTGGTCTGCAAAAGATAAAGGTGCTTCTGCTGAAGCTGCATGGAATGAAAAATTTGCGGCTTATTCTGCTGCACATCCTGAGCTTGCTGCTGAGTACAATCGCCGCGTGTCCGGTGAGCGTCCTGCAGACTGGGCTGAGAAATCAGCTGCTTATATTGCAGAATGTAATGATAAAGGCGAGTCAAAAGCAACACGTCAGGCTTCTTTAGCCTCTATCGAAGCTTATTCTCAGGCATTACCTGAAATGTTCGGTGGTTCTGCTGATCTGGGTTGTTCTAACCTGACTGAATGGTCTGGTTACAAGCCAATGCGTGCTGAAACTCCTGAGTCGAACTACATCAATTACGGTGTACGTGAATTCGCCATGTCAGCCATCATGAATGGTATTGCATTGCACGGTGGATTTATTCCTTTCGGTGCAACCTTCCTGATGTTCTCTGAATATGCTCGTAACGCTCTGCGTATGGCGGCATTGATGAAAGTTCAGTCAATCTTTGTTTATACGCATGACTCTATCGGTCTGGGTGAAGATGGTCCTACTCATCAGGCTGTTGAGCAAATTCCTACATTACGTATGATTCCTAACATGAACGTATGGCGTCCATGTGACACGGTTGAATCAGCAGTAGCCTGGGCTTCTGCGGTTGATCGTACTGATGGACCTAGCTGCCTGATTTTCTCTCGTCAGGGTCTGCCTCATCAGGCACGTTCTGAAGAGCAGATTGCTAACATCAGAAAAGGTGCTTATGTGCTGAAAGATTGTGACGGCACTCCAGATTGCATCGTGATTGCAACCGGTTCTGAAATTGAAATCGCCGTTGCTGCAGCTGACGCTTCTAGCAAAAATGTTCGTGTTGTTTCTATGCCAAGTACTAACGTATTTGAAGCACAGGATGCGGATTATAAAGAATCTGTATTACCCGCAGCAGTAACTGCACGTGTTGCGGTTGAAGCAGCTGTGACTGATGCATGGTACAAGTATGTTGGTTTAAATGGCGTGGTTATCGGTATCGACCGTTTTGGCGAATCTGCACCTGCTGGTGAATTGTTCAAGCATTTCGGTTTTACTGCTGAAAATGTTGGCAATGCTATCACTAAGGTAACTGCATAAAGATTTATCCGGAGCACGCTATGCGTGCTCCGAGCTATTTTTAGATAATTTATTTATAAGATTTGAAATTAATATTGGAGAAAAATATGACAATTAAAGTTGGTATTAACGGTTTTGGCCGTATCGGCCGTATGGCTTTTCGCGCAATCGCTAAAGATTTCGCTGGTGATATCGAAGTAGTCGGTATCAATGACCTGCTTGAAGCTGATTACCTGGCTTACATGCTGAAGTATGATTCAGTACACGGTAACTTCGACGGTGATGTCTCTGTTGACGGTTCTAACCTGGTCGTTAACGGTAAGACTATTCGTCTGACTGCTGAGCGTGATCCTGCTGATCTGGCATGGAGCGACATCGGAGCTGATCTGGTTATCGAATGTACTGGTTTCTTCCTGACTGAAGAAACATGTCAGAAGCACATCGATGCTGGCGCAAAGAAAGTTGTAATGTCTGCACCTTCTAAAGACGGTACAGCAATGTTCGTACACGGTGTTAACCATGAAGAGTATGCGGGTCAGGCAATCAGTTCTGCCGCTTCTTGTACTACAAACTGCTTAGCTCCTGTTGCTAAAGTTCTGAATGACACATGGGGCATCAAGCGTGGCCTGATGACGACTGTTCATGCTGCTACTGCAACTCAAAAAACTGTTGACGGTCCTTCAATGAAAGACTGGCGTGGTGGTCGTGGTATTCTTGAGAATATCATTCCTTCATCAACGGGTGCTGCTAAAGCGGTTGGCGTTGTTATGCCTGAGCTGAATGGCAAATTGACTGGTATGGCTTTCCGCGTTCCTACTTCTGACGTTTCTGTTGTTGATCTGACTGTTGAGTTAGACAAAGAAGCTTCTTACGAAGATATCTGTGCAGCGATGAAAGCGGCTTCAGAATCAGGTCCTATGTCAGAAACTCTGGGTTACACCGATGAGAAAGTTGTATCTACTGATTTCCGCGGTTGTGGTCAATCTTCAATCTTTGATTCAGGTGCTGGTATCGCTCTGGACGGAACTTTCGTTAAGGTTGTTTCATGGTATGACAATGAGTACGGTTACACCTGCAATATGCTACGTTTCGTAAAGCACGTCTCAGCTTAAGCGGATCTTTTTTCCCGCTGGACTGCGTTGTCGGAAATTTTTGACCCCATCACGTACAGGTGTACGCTCAGGGGCTCAAAAATTTCCTCCGCCTTGCCAGCAGAAAAAAATCTCGCGCTTAAGTAGTGCTATAACCAGCCTGAGTTAATTCAGGCTGGTTTATTTCTAAAATTGTTTGCTAAGTTTTTCGGGTAACCCCCGGTTTAATAAAAATTTAACAAACCGTTTTAATCATTTTTAAGAATAATTTTTTGGAGAGTTCTCATGGCTTTTATCAAACTGACTGATCTTGACCTGGCTGGAAAGCGCGTTTTAATTCGTGCTGATCTTAATGTTCCTGTTAAAGATGGAAAAGTGACTTCGGATGCGCGTATCGCTGCGTCTATGCCGAGTATTGAGTATTGTGCAAAAGCCGGTGCGAAGGTTCAGGTTATGTCTCATCGTGGTCGCCCTGAAGAAGGTAAGGTTGATGATGAAAACTCTATGCAGCCAATTGCTGAAGATATGTCAGCAAAGCTTGGAACTGATGTTCGTCTGATTAAAGATTACCTGAGTAACGCCCCTGAAATTGCTGATGGCGAAGTCGTTCTGTTTGAAAATGTTCGTTTTAATGCTGGCGAAAAGAAAGATGACGAAGCTCTTTCTAAACAATATGCATCACTGTGTGACATCTTCGTTATGGATGCTTTCGGAACGGCTCACCGTGCTCAGGCTTCTACCCATGGCGTTGGTAAATTTTCTGATACTGCCTGTGCAGGTATCCTGCTCTCTAGTGAACTTGATAGCCTGGAAAAAGCATTGGCTAACCCTGCGCGTCCAATGGTTGCTATCGTTGGTGGTTCTAAAGTGTCTACCAAGCTGACAGTTCTTGAAGCCTTGTCTGAAAAGGTTGATCAATTGGTTGTTGGTGGCGGAATTGCTAATACATTCCTCAAGGCGATGGGTAACAACGTAGGAAAATCTCTTTGTGAAGATGATCTGGTTGATACAGCTAAAGCACTGGTCGCTAAAATGGAAGAACGTGGAGCGAGTATCCCCATAGCTACTGATGTAGTTTGTGGTAAAGAATTCTCAGAAACTGCTGAAGCTACTCTTAAGGCAGCTGGTGATGTTGAAGATGATGATATGATTTTTGATATCGGCCCTGATTCAGCTAACGAGCTTGCTGAAATTATTAAAAATGCAGGAACTGTCGTATGGAATGGACCTGTTGGCGTATTTGAATTTGATCAGTTTGGTGCAGGTACTAAAACTGTTTCCATGGCAATTGCTGATTCAGATTGTTTCAGTCTTGCTGGTGGTGGCGATACGATTGCTGCAATCCAGAAATATGATATTTTCGACAAGGTGACTTATATCTCTACCGCTGGTGGTGCATTCCTTGAATATCTTGAAGGTAAAGTTTTACCGGCAGTAGCCATGCTTGAAGAACAGGCGGCTAAATAAGCATAATTATGGATAACGTCGTCTATCGCCGCACAAAAATTCTCGCTACTCTCGGACCCGCGACAGAGTCTCCTGAAGTTTTAGATCGCCTGGTTAAGGCTGGCGTTGATGTTGTACGCCTTAATTTTTCTCATGGCAGTCCTGAAGAGCATCAGGCACGAGCAGAAAGAGTTCGTGCTGCTGCAAAGGCTAACGGTCGCTTTGTAGGTGTTCTTGTCGATTTGCAGGGACCGAAAATTCGTGTACGTCGATTTAAAAAAGGCGGTATCCTGCTTAAACATAATGATGACTTCTGTCTAAATGCCGATTTGGCCAGAGATGATGGTGATCAGACCCAGGTAGGTATTACTTACCCGCAGTTACCGGGAGATGTTAAAGAGAATGATGTGCTAGTGCTGGACGATGGAATGATCGTGTTAAAGGTCAGATCTGTCGAAGGCAATAAAATTCATACCTCTGTTCTGGTGGGTGGAAAACTTTCAGATGGTAAAGGTATTAACCTTAAAGGTGGTGGATTATCTGCTGATGCACTGACCGAAAAAGATAAGGAAGATATTAAAACGGCTGCATTAATTGAAGCCGATTATGTCGCTATTTCCTTTCCCCGCAATTCGGGTGACGTGAAACTTGCGAAATTATTATTACGGGAAGCTGGCGGGCATGGTGGTATCGTTTCCAAAATTGAACGTGCAGAAGCCATAGAAAATATTGAGTCAATTACTGAGGAATCCTGTGCCATCATGATCGCACGTGGTGATCTGGGTGTTGAAATTGGCGATGAACAGTTACCGGCTGTTCAAAAGAGGCTGATTAAGCTGGCGCGAAGTATGAATCGAGTCGTCATTACAGCTACACAGATGATGGAATCGATGCGAGAAAATCCAATACCTACTCGTGCAGAGGTTTTTGATGTCGCTAATGCGGTACTCGACGGAACAGATGTCGTGATGTTATCTGCAGAGACTGCTACAGGATCTTTTCCTGTTGAAACAGTAGCTGCCATGTCACGTATTTGTAGAAATGCTGAACAGCAGTCTGATGCATCTAAATCTCATCATAGAATAGATACTACATTTGAAAATGCTGACGAAGCGATTGCTATGGCGAGTATGTACACAGCAAATCATCTTAAAGTCAGAGCTATAGCATCACTAACTGAATCCGGTTCGACTGCGCTATGGATGTCCAGGATTAGTTCAGGTATTCCAATTTACGCGCTTTCAACACATGAGAGAACCAACCGTAAGGTATCTATGTACCGTGGCGTAACACCTGTTGATTTTCCAATAATTGAAGATAACAATCATGCGGCGGCTAATAAAATAGCCATTGATGTATTGTTAGATGAAGGTGTAGTTAAAGAAGGTGACCTGGTTATCATCACTAAAGGTGACCTGATGGGTACCGGTGGTGGCACTAATGCAATGAAAATAGTCAAAGTGGGCAAAATGCCCAACCTTGCAGATTAAGTTGAGCCGGACTGGTTCATTAAATATTATGTTTACAATTAAATAGAGGAAAAAACAATGGCTCTTATCTCATTAAGACAGTTATTAGATTATGCAGCAGAAAATGATTTCGGAATGCCTGCATTCAATGTTAACAACATGGAGCAGGTTCACGCCATCATGCAGGCTGCTGATGAAGCGAACAGTCCTGTTATTTTGCAGGGATCAGCTGGAGCACGCTCTTACGCAGGCGAACCTTTCCTGCGTCACCTGATCAGTGCTGCAATTGAAATGTATCCTCATATCCCTGTTGTTATGCATCAGGATCACGGTTCGGAGCCTGCGGTATGTTTACGTTCTATTCAGTCTGGATTTAGTTCAGTTATGATGGATGGTTCTCTTGAAGCTGATATGAAAACTCCAGCAAGTTATGAGTATAACTCTGGTGTGACTAAAGAAGTTGTTAAAATGGCTCATGCTGGTGGTGTTTCTGTAGAAGGTGAGCTGGGTTGTCTGGGTTCACTGGAAACAGGTGAAATGGGTGAAGAAGACGGTCATGGCGCTGAAGGTAAACTGGATCTTGATTTATTATTAACCAGTGTTGACGAAGCTGCACAGTTTGTTGCTGATACTGATGTTGATGCACTGGCTATCGCAATTGGTACTTCTCATGGTGCATACAAATTCACACAGGAACCTACTGGTGAAGTTTTACGTATCGATCGTATTGCTGAAATCCATAAGCGTATTCCTAATACTCACCTGGTAATGCACGGCTCTTCTTCTGTTCCTCAGGAATGGTTAAAGACTATCAATAGTTTTGGTGGCGATATGGGCCAGACTTATGGTGTACCAGTTGAAGAGATTCAGGAAGGCATCAAAAATGGTGTACGTAAAGTTAACATCGATACAGATTTACGTATGGCTTCTACCGGTTCTATTCGTCAGCACCTGTCTGAAAATACCAGTAACTTCGATCCACGTAAATTTCTGAAAGCTTCTACTGCAGCTATGAAGGGAATTTGTGCAGCACGTTTCGAAGCTTTTGGCTGTGCTGGTCATGCTGATAAAATTAAGGTTAAATCTTTAGAAGAAATGATTTCTTTTTATAAGTAAGAAATTATCCAATAGTTAAAAAAGGGGGCTTTGCTCCCTTTTTTTTTGCACATGGATGTGCTTATGCTGGAAGGCACAGGTAGATATATTGCTCCTGCAATATCTGCATATACGCCATCCATGGCGAAAATGGTATCGAACAGTATTCTCAAAATTAGCAGATAGGTGAAATTATGTTATTAAAAATATTAAGGAATGGTTTAGGAAGTATTATTGTTTTTATTGACTGGATAACTAAGCCCTCTAAGCTTGAAAGAACACCTGAGCAGCAACTGCTGGTCGAAGAAAAACTTAAAGATATGACTCTATATCAGTTATATGCCTGTCCATTTTGTATCAAAACCAGGCGTGCTTTACGTAGACTGAATTTACCGATGGAATTAAGATCTGTAAGCATGGGAAGTCCCTATCGTGAGGAGTTACAGGCTGGTGGTGGACAAATACAGGTACCCTGTTTGCGTTTACAGCATAGTGGTAAAGATGAATGGATGTATGAGTCTTCAGATATTATTGAATACCTTGAGCAACAATTCGGACAAACTCCAATATCATCAAGTTGAAAATCTAGTGAGTAAAGTTCTGCATGTAGATATTATTAGTATGGATGGCAGTGATCACTCGAAAAATTATATTATAGATTTAGCCTCTCCAGCTCACCATTATAACTGCAGCTGTAAACAGGAAGCTCGATCCTCTTTCTTAAGGCTGTAATATTGTCTAAATCATCTGCCTGAGATTCATTTGTCCGATTAAGGATCACGGCCTTAATTGTTAAGCCTTCACTTTCTACTGCTTTAATAGTCAACAGGCTTTGATTGATTGCTCCCAGACGGTCTTCAATTACAATAAAAACTTCAAGGCCGAGTAATTTTGCCAGGTCGGCATTCAGAGCATCTTCAGCTATAGGAGAATAAAAACCTCCGGCTCCTTCAACTAATAGAGTGTCTTCAGGTTGAATGTTACTGGACACTGCATGCTGTAATTGATCCAGGGTTATACTCTGGTTTTCTATTCTGGCGGCTCTGTCGGGTGAAGTTGAGGCTTTAAAACGCAAAGGTGTTACCTGTTGCAAGCTTTCTTTATTATCGTTTGCTTTAAACAGTGCTTCTCCATCGGCAGGTATTAACAGGTTATCGGAAGAAATATTGCAACCTGATTCGACTGGTTTACGAACTTTAAGAGAAGTCGATTTTATTTTTAGCTGCTTTATGATTTGGCAGCTAATCCAGGTTTTACCAACAGCAGTATCTGAACCTGTAATAAAAAAACCTTTTAATCTGTTATCGGTTTCAGCCATGTGCCTAATGAAGTGATTCTGATTGAGAAGTTTTGGAATAGAAAAGGTCAGGAGTCTTTACGGGAATGATCTCGCTGGGTTTGCCTATAAAGAAACCCTGAGCATAGTTAATTTTTGCCTGCTTTAAGATATCCAGTGTCTTCCGGGAATCCACAAATTCAGCTACGGTCAATTTGACAGCCTGGTTAACCTGGCTGATAGAAGAGATTAATTTCTGTAGTAGCTTAAACTGGTGAATTGATTGTGTGTTGGATAAGTTTACTAACTGTTCTTCATGCAACTGAAGCTGATTTCTACTCGATTCAAATTGAGTTTTTAGCTGGGAGTAATACAGAAAGGATATGAACAGTGTAAGTAATGCTGTTGAAAGTAGGATGTGTAGAAATGATTTTCTATAGCTATCAGGCGGATAACTTAAGTCAGATTCAGTGGTGGTAATAGTACTCTGACCCATTGTGATTAATGTAGATGATTAAAGCCCGGCTAACCATCCTTGAGTAGCATGTATTAAAAATAAAGAATTAAAATAAAATAATTTATTTATTTGAAGTTATAAAATTCGAATGAAATATTAACTGATAATTGTTGTTAATTCAATGTCTTGAAATGCCTTATTAATGTATTACTGTAAAAATTATGGAAACGATTCAAGTCATTTTTCTTCTTTTTATTAGACTGTATAATGCTCTCTCATTCAATAGGTCGGTTTAAAATGCAGCAATTTACAATTGGGCAACGCTGGGTAAGTGCAGGTGAGTTACAACTTGGTGTAGGTATGGTTCTTGAAGTTGAGTTTCGTACCGTTAGTATTATTTTTCCAGCTACGGGAGAAACTCGTATTTATGCTAAAGAAGGTGCTCCATTATCGCGCGTAGAATTCTCTATTGGAGATCAAATCAGTGACCATGAAGGCAGGGAAATGCAAGTCGTGGAAGTTGAAGGCAAATCTAATCTGTTTATCTACCACTGTGTCGATGATGACGGTCAGGAAATACGTCTTAGTGAAGGAAAATTAAATAATTTTCTGAAATTAAATCAGCCTGTTCAACGTTTATTAAATGGTCAGATAGATAAAAATAAATTATTTGAATTAAGAGCTAGAACGCAGAAAAACTTGAGTGTTTTGGCGCAATCTCCGTTACAGGGATTATCAGGTTGCCGCACTACTCTCATCGATCACCAGTTATATATCGCCCATGAAGTTGCCAGTCGGTATGCTCCCAGGGTATTGCTAGCAGATGAAGTCGGTCTGGGTAAAACCATAGAGGCGGGTTTGATTCTACATCAGCAATTGCTCAATGAACGGGCTCAACGGGTACTTATAGTTGTCCCGGAAAGCCTGGTTCATCAATGGTTGGTGGAAATGATGCGCCGGTTTAACTTGCTGTTTAGTGTATTTGATGAAGCTCGTTGTGAAGCTATCGATAGCAGTTCTAGCAGCGGTGAAATGACTGAATTTGATAATCCGTTTCATACTGAGCAACTGGTTTTGTGTAGCCTGGAATTTCTAACCCAGAATCCTGATCGATTTGAACAGTCACTACAGGGTGACTGGGATATGCTAATAGTTGATGAAGCACATCACCTGGTCTGGCAGGAGGATGAACCCAGTATTGAATATCAACTGATTGAACAACTTGCTTTGCAAATTAAATCCGTCTTGTTGTTAACAGCGACTCCAGAACAATTAGGTAAGGAGAGTCATTTTGCCCGCCTGCGTTTGCTCGATCCCAATCGTTTTAGCGACCTGAATCACTTCATTGATGAGGAGCTTCACTATCGCCCGGTGGCAGATATTGTGGAAGCTTTGATGCAGAACAATGCTCTTAATACCGAGCAGGTTGAACTGTTACAGAATACCGTGGATGAGGGGGATAATCAGTTTCAAATAGAGCATCTGCATGATCCTGATGAAGAACTGGCGCTACAGGCTCGCAAGCAACTGGTTGAGCATTTGCTGGATCGCCATGGCACGGGTCGAGTTCTATTTCGGAATACCCGGCATACTGTGCAGGGCTTTCCGCAGAGGCAGTTAGAATCTTATGCACTGCAATGTCCCGATGTCTATCAGGAGTTATATTCTAGTCTCATTGACGATGAAACGACTGATACCCAATGGTTGTTATCACCGGAAATTGTATTGCAGGCTATCAGTAAAAAAGCGGATCGCTGGGGTGAAATTGATCCGCGAGTAGACTGGTTAGCTGATTTTCTACAACAGCATAAGGCTGAGAAAATTCTGGTTATTTGTTCCAGTGCGCAAACAGTGTTGAGCCTGGTTGAGCATATAAAAAATCGAACAGGAATTCAACTGGCAGCATTTCATGAAGGTCTTAGCCTGGTTGATCGTGACCGTGCAGCAGCCTGGTTTGCAGACCAGGAAACGGGCACACAGGCACTCATTTGTTCAGAAATTGGAAGTGAGGGAAGAAACTTTCAATTTGCTCATCAAATGGTGATGTTTGACCTTCCTTATAATCCAGATTTACTGGAACAAAGAATAGGGCGACTCGATCGAATCGGACAAACCGACTGCATAAAAATTCATGTTCCTTATATGAAGGGAACATCACAACAGGTCATGTTAGATTGGCTGCACCTTGGCTTAAATGCTTTTGAACATACCTGTCCGGCAGGGCATAGCGTTTTTACCCAAATGCATCATGAGCTATTGTCAAACCTGAAAGATACTGTGTCTGATCATACTGAATTTCTTCAGCGTAGTGAGAGGTTGCATGAAGAACTGAATGAGCAGATGCAGCAGGGACGTGATCGTCTGCTTGAATATAACTCCTGTCGCCCAGCAGAGGCCAGGTTATTGCGAGAACAGTCTGAACAAATGCAGCTGAATCTTAATTTGCCAAAATACATGGAGGCATTGTATGACTGTTATGGCGTTAACTATGATATTCAAAGTCCAGGGTGCTGGATTTTAAAACCCACTGAACACATGCTGGCAAAAATCCCCGGATTACCCGATGAAGGAATGACGGTTACTTATGACCGGGATATTGCTTTGGCAAATGAAGATGTACGCTTTTTAACCTGGGAGCATCCATTTGTACGTACCATGATGGACATGGTGCAAAGTAGTGAGCTAGGGAATACCGCGTTACTGGCAGTTAAATACGCGGGTGTAAAGGCCGGTACACTGTTGCTCGATTGCTTTTTTAGAATTGAAGTGTCAGATAAAGAAGGCAGTGATGGTCAAAGGTATATTCCTGATAACTTGTTGCGTGTATGTATTGATGAAAATGGTGGGCTGCATGAGGCTAACTTAACCCCGAATGTTATTCAGAAGACTATGCAGTATGTAGATGTTGATACATCCATAAAAGTTGTTAAATCTCGTGAGGAAGTCATAAAACAGTTGCTGGATAAAGCTGAAAAAATGGTGGGGCCGTTGTTATCCGGACGTATAGAACAGGCGCATCAACTAGCATCTGATTTGCTACAGAATGAGATAAATCGCCTGGTAGCCTTGCAGTCTATTAATCCTAATGTTCGAGATGAAGAAATCGAGTTCTTTGAAAATCAGCTAAAGCTGGTGAGTGAGCAAATAGATGTAGCTAATATCAGGCTGGATGCTATTCGGGTTTTGGTTGCTATCTGAGTTCAGCTTTATCTGAGCAATTCAGATTTAAATTATCTATCTTAAAAATAGTTGACATACATACCGGTTGGTATTATAAAGCATACCAGTTGGTATGTGAGGGTAACTATGTCTGATTTTGAAGAGTCTGAAGTTTATTGGTGGCGACCGCTTGAGAGTGGACCTGAACCTGATACTCGCACAAAAATATTAATTGCTGCTTATAAGGAAATTCATGTGAATGGATTTCAGGCAGCCAGCCTTAACAATATCCTGGCGCATACCGGTGTGACCAAAGGTGCTTTGTACCATCATTTCCCAAATAAAACTGAACTAGGTTATGCCGTCATTGAAGAAATCATTGCTGATCGAATTTTTCAAAGTTTTATTGCGCCATTAAATAATGCAGAAGATCCTGTGCAGGGACTTATCTCTCTTATTGAAGAGGCCGGCCATGCATTTTCACTCAGGGATATTCAGCTGGGCTGTCCTTTAGGAAGCCTGGCTCAGGAGATGGCTCCAATTGATGAAGGTTTCCGTTTACGCCTGAATGCTATTTATGAGTTATGGCATGAAGCAATTGTTAAAGGTATCAGTAAAGCGCAGCAGTCGGGGCAACTGATTGATAGCGTACAACCGGAACAGGTTGCAGTGATGGTGGTAGCAACCATGGAGGGCTGCATCAGTACCGGCATGATATCTCAGGACCTGCAAAAGTTAATGTTTTGTGGAGAGGGATTGATTCAGTACCTGAACTTGATCCAGCGTAAGCCAACAGAAAAATAATTAAGAGGAAAAAATAATGACAAAAGATTATGCCGAAGGAGTGATTCGTTTTAAATGGCTGGTGATAGTAATGAGTATTCTATCAGTACTGGCAATGGGGTATGGAACCCAGTTTTTGACTTTTACCAACGATTATCGTGTGTTTTTCAGCAAGGAAAATCCACAGTTGCTGGCGTTTGAAAATTTGCAGGATACCTATTCAAAAAACGATAATGTGATGATGGTGCTGGTGCCTGAAGAAGGAGAGGTTTTTACTGAAAAGACTTTAAAAGCCGTTATCTGGTTAACCGATCAGGCCTGGCAAACACCCTATTCTACCCGGGTAGATTCTATTTCAAATTACCAGCATACCTATGCAGAAGGGGACGATCTGATTGTTGAGGATCTGGTGTTTGAAGAAGATGAGTTAACAGCCGAAAAGTTAAAGAAGGTTCGAGAGATAGCTATTAATGAACCATTACTTGTTAATCGGCTAATTTCCCCGAGTGCGCATGTAACGGGTATTAATGTCACTATCGAGTTGAAAGGTGAAGATTTAACCAAAGAAAATCCACAGGTTGTCGAGTTTATACGTGATCTGAGGGAGAAATTTACTCAAAAATTTCCCGGTATAGAAATAAAGTTAACAGGCATCATCATAATGAATAATGCCTTCCCGGAAGCCAGTCAATATGACATGCAAAATCTGGTGCCTTTAATGTTTCTGGTTTTTATTATTGTACTGTTTTTCTGGGTTAAGGGATTTAGTGGAACGGTGACGACACTGTTTGTGATTGTGTTTTCCATAGTCGGTGCGATGGGGCTGGCCGGTTGGCTGGGCATAGCGCTTACACCACCATCATTTTCAGCGATCATGATAATTCCGACCATGTCTATAGCTCACTCGGTACATATTTTAATGAATTTTATCATTGCCATTCATCAGGGTGAGTCTCGACATGAAGCGATGGTGGATAGTTTAAGAATAAATATGCAGCCGGTATTTCTAACCACTGTTACCACAGCAATTGGTTTCCTCAGCATGAACTTTTCTGATGCACCTCCTTTCAGGGATCTTGGTAATATTGTGGCCATGGGAGTGGTGGTAGCGTATGCGTTGAGCATCAGTTTTCTGCCAGCAATGATGATGATTTTGCCTGTCAAAGAACAGAAGATGGAAACCCGCTCCAGTCTAATTATGATATCACTTGCTGAGTTTGTTATTGCTCGTAGAAAAGCTTTACTGGTATTTATGGTTGGTTTTATTGTAGTGCTTATTTCATTTGTTCCTAGCAATGAATTGAATGATGAATTTACCAAATATTTCAGTACCGAGATTGAATTTAGACGCGATGCTGATTTTTCTTCAGATAATTTAAGTGGACTGTATTTAATTGATTATTCATTAGAATCCGGTGAAGCTGGTGGAGTGAGTGATCCACAGTTTTTGATTAATGTTGAAAACTTTGCCAACTGGTTACGAGATCAGCCAGAAGTCATTCACGTGAATGTTCTTACTGATATTTTTAAACGATTAAATCGTAACCTGCATGGTGATAATGAGGACTGGTACAAACTGCCTGATAAGCGAGATCTTGCGGCTCAATACCTGCTGTTATATGAAATGTCATTACCGTATGGACTGGACCTGAATAACCAGATTAATGTCGATAAGTCATCTACCCGAATGACAGTAATGTTGTATAACATGTCGACATCGAATGTGATAGCACTGGAGAACAGGTCGCAACAATGGTTGCGAGATAATACTCCGAAAGCCATGCATAATGATGGAGCGAGTCCTACATTGATGTTTAGTCATATAGGCTTTCGAAATATTCGAGCCATGTTGACAGGAACTTCTATCGCACTGGTATTAATATCGATAATTTTAATCTTTGCTTTACGTTCACTTAAGATTGGTTTTATAAGTCTTGTTCCAAATTTAATTCCTGCTGGCATGGCTTTTGGTCTGTGGGGGCTTACTGTGGGTCAGGTTGGCCTGGCTCTGTCAGTAGTGACAGGTATGACTCTCGGCATTGTGGTTGATGACACGGTGCATTTCCTGAGTAAATACCTCAGGGCGCGACGAGAAAAAGGACTGGATGCTCAGGATGCGGTGCGATATGCGTTTAGCACTGTAGGGCTGGCTCTGGTAGCGACGTCTATTGTACTGACTCTGGGTTTTATGGTGCTGACTCGCTCAGCATTTACGTTGAATTCTGATATGGGTTTGATGACAGCAGCGACCATCATGTTTGCGCTGATTGCAGATTTTCTATTATTGCCAACTCTATTAATGGCACTGGATAAAAAGGAGATGAAACATGTTTGATAATGTAAGGTTTAAAAAAGTTATGTTTAAGAAATTTTTGTTGATTGGTTTACTGGGCTTTCCTTTAGTTGTTTCAGCACAAACTTCTGAAGAAAAAGGATTGCAGATAGCCAAAGATGGTAAAGCTTATGATGCTGGGTTTATAGACTTTACGGCGAATATGTTAATGACCCTGAAGAATAAAAAAGGTGATACATCCAGTCGTAAGATTAGAATTAGGACTTTGGAGGTTGTCGGGGATGGTGATAAAAGCATGTCAATATTTGATCAACCTGCCGATGTTAAAGGCACAGCTATGTTGACCTATTCGCATGGTCTTGAACCTGATGATCAATGGTTATATTTGCCCGCTATTAAACGTGTTAAACGAATTAGTTCAAGAAATAAGTCAGGCCCCTTTATGGGTAGTGAGTTTGCCTTTGAAGATTTAGGCTCTCAGGAAATTGAAAAATACAGTTATAAATTGTTACGTGAAGAAGCCTGTGGTGATATGCAATGTTACGTTCTGGAACGAGTTCCTGCTTATAAATATTCCGGTTATAAACGCCAGCATGTTTGGGTAGACAAAGAAGCTTATCGTTTGATTAAAGCAGATTTTTATGATCGTAAGAATGAGTTATTAAAAACACTGAGCTCTGCGGATTATCAGCAGTTTCTCGGGCATTACTGGCGTCCGGGAAAAATGGAAATGATGAATCATCAAAATGGTAAATCGACTACTTTACTGTGGACTGATTATGCTTTTAAAACAGGTTTATCAAATAATGATTTCAAATCACAAACTCTAAAAAGAGCACGTTAGAAAAACATGAAATGGTTGATTACATTTTTATTATTTGCGGTTTCAAGTGCTCCAGTCCTGGCATTTGAATATTCGGGTAATATTGCTGCAGAACTTCAGGTATTTCCTCAGCCTGCTCTGTTTGAGGATCAACTGGATGATAGTTTAAGTTTGTCATTCAAACCAAAGTTCTCGCAGGTCTGGAATAAAGGTAATGATGAATTATCGATAGAACTCTTTTTTCGTGCTGATGATAAAGATGATGAGCGACAGCATGCTGATATTCGTGAATTTAAATGGCTACGCGTGGCGGGTAGTCAGGAATGGCGAATCGGTATTGATACGGTATTCTGGGGAGTGACTGAGTCACAACACCTGGTAGATGTGATAAATCAGATTGATTCTGTAGAAGGTGTTGATGGTGAAGATAAGTTAGGGCAACCAATGATCCATTTCACCACTATTCAGGACTGGGGTGTATTTCATGCTTTTGTGTTAACGGGGTTTCGGGAAGAGACATTCCATGCAAAGGAAGGCCGTCTAAGGTTTCCTCTTGTTGTAGATAATGATCAAGCGACGTATGAATCTTCTGATGAAGATAGTCATATTGATTACGCGATACGTTATGAACATTTTTTAGGTGATACCGAATTTGGCCTGTCATGGTTTAATGGGACTAATCGGGATGCTGGATTGTCCAGGGGTCAAAATGGAAGTGGGCAGCCTGTGTTGATTCCGTACTATTCTCAAATGACCCAGTTCGGACTGGATATGCAATCCATTATCGGTGACTGGATCTGGAAACTGGAATGGATTACTCGTGACTCGAATGAGGATACTTTTAATGCAGTAACAGCTGGTTTTGAATATACCTTTTATGGCATTATGAACTCGGCAATTGATCTGGGAACCCTGTTGGAATATTCCTGGGAAGATCGTGATGAGAATGTTGGGGTATTTGATAATGACTTGTTTGCCGGTTTCAGATTTGCTTTCAATGATGTGCAAAGTACAGAGATACTGGCAGG
>JABHSO010000147.1 GCA_018669845.1 Gammaproteobacteria bacterium
ACATCTTTAAGCTCTAATGCATCTGTAGAGTCCATTAAACGATCATCATCATTTGGAAAGACAGGAATCTCTGTAGCCTGGGAGCCTGCAGCAATAATACAGTTATCAAAGGAGATAACTGTATCAACACCTTCTTTACTGACTTTTATCTGATGATCCGTAACAAATTCACCCAGTCCATAAACCACTTCGACTTTTCGCTGTTTAGCTAACTGCTTAAGCCCACCGGTTAATTTGGTCACAACCCTAGATTTAAAACCATTAATACCGTCCAGATCTATTTCAGGTTTCCCGAAACTGACACCGTTTTTCGACATATGTTCAGCTTCGTTAATAACTTGAGCAGTATGCAAAAGAGCTTTTGATGGAATACAACCGACATTTAGACAAACGCCACCCAATGAATCATAACGCTCAACGAGAATAACCTTTTTACCTAAATCCGCAGCACGGAAGGCTGCCGTGTATCCACCAGGCCCTGCGCCCAAAACCAGAACTTCGCAGTGTTTATCTGCATCCGATGCCACATCTGGAGTAGACGATTCTGTTGGAGCAACTATTTCTTCAGGCTCTGATACAGCATCCGATGCATCAATAACACCCAGTTTGCTACCTTCAGAAATTTTATCACCCACCTTGATACTCAACTCAGAGATCGCGCCTGCCACAGGAGATGGAATATCCATCGTCGCCTTATCAGACTCCAGGGTAATTATTGAATCTTCTTTTGCTAACTTATCGCCTTTCTTTACATGTACTTCAATAACTTCTACGTTATCGAAGCCACCAATGTCCGGGACTATTAAATCAGATTTAGCCATTATTAGTGTGCCTCTTAAAATTAGGATTTTTTTGTGAGAGTAAGAAAGAACCGCGCGCAAGACCGCAGTGTATAAGTATTACATGAGGATCTGAGCACGGTGAATACGCAGCTATCACAGAAAAAGACAATTTTAAGTGGTTCACTATAATAATACTCTTCTCATGTCAGCTATAACCTGACTTAAATAATTAGTAAAACGTGCACCTTGCGCCCCATCGATCACACGATGATCATAAGATAATGCCAGCGGTAACATCAGTGCTGGCTTAAATGATCCATCATCCTGATAAACTGGCTGCATCTTGGCACGTGCGACACCCAGAATTGCTACCTCAGGTGCATTAACAATTGGGGTAAACTGTGTACCACCGATTCCACCAAGACTGGAAATAGAAAAACATCCACCCTGTAAATCTTTAGGCATCAACTTACCTTCTCTTGCCTTGCCCGCTGTTTCAGCAAGCTCGGCAGATAACTCATAAATACCTTTTTTATCGACATCTCGAATGACAGGTACCATCAGTCCGTTAGGTGTATCAACTGCAACACCTATATGGAAATATTTTTTCAAGATAAGGTTATCACCGCTTGCATCCAGTGATGCATTAAAGTCAGGAAATTGCTGCAATGCAGCCACAACAGCTTTCATGATAAAAACTAGTGGAGTCAGCCTGACGCCCTTTCTCTCCGCTTCTTTGGCAAGAGATTTTCTAAATACTTCAAGTTCAGTAATATCTGATTCATCAAATTGAGTGACATGCGGAACAGAAACCCAGCTTCGGTGTAAATGAGCACCTGAAATCTTTTTAATACGACTTAACGCTTTTGTTTCAACATCACCAAATTTACTAAAATCAATCACTGGCGCATCACTGACCTGAATACCCGATGCAGCAGGTGCTGGAGCTGAACGGGCTAAAGAAGACTTAACGTAATTTTGTACATCTTCTTTTAATATTCTGCCTTTGCTTGCTGACCCCGTCACCCGGGTTATATCCACACCTAATTCTCTGGCAAACTTCCTGACTGAAGGACTAGCATGTGCAGCAACCTTATTTGAATCGGAATCTGATACAGGCACAGGAGGCGGAAGCTGTGCTGATTTCACCGTTTCAGGCGCACTGGCTGCAACAACTTCAGGAGCTGGTTTCTCTACTACGGGCGGTTCTGGTTCAAGGTCCGGCTGAGAAGTTACTTCGCTTTCGTCAGTGACAGTTTCAGAAACTTCAATTTCCGCAATAACAGTTCCTTCTGAAATTCTATCGCCGACATTGACACTGATAGATTTTATCTTGCCAGTGAATGAAGTCGGTATTTCCATGGTTGCTTTATCTGATTCAAGTGTAATTATCGAGTCATCTTTTTCGACTTCATCACCGACACTAATAATCACTTCAATGACTTCGATTTCATCAAAGTCACCGACATCAGGTAATAATATTTTTTCAATATTCGCCACGTTTTTCTCCGTCAAAACTTAACTCCTTAAGTTTAAGTCAGTTAAATTCTCATGATTTTTAAAAAGTTTTACCACGAAGCTCACGAAGAGCACGAAGTTTGATATTGTTAAAATAAAACATACCTTCTTCGTGTTCTTCGTGTTCTTCGTGGTGAATATTTTCAGTTCTAGCTAAACCTTAAGTGGATTAGGTTTTTCAGCATCAATATTGTATTTCTTGATCGCCTGCTGCACCACTTTGTTATCTATTTCGCCATCATCTGCTAGCGCTTTTAAAGCAGCAACCACGACATAATATTTATTCACTTCGAAGAAAGTTCTGAGATTC
>JABHSO010000183.1 GCA_018669845.1 Gammaproteobacteria bacterium
AATGGAACATCTAAATTCATAGTGAGTAGACTCTATAGTTGTAATAACATGACAATAGCTGTCAGGATTAAGATAAACAGCACAATTTCTTTAAATAACTTCTGATTAATTTTATCCGCCAGATAGTGTCCCGCAAAGACACCTGTCAGAGCAACAGGTACTAAAGAGAGACCGCTTGTCCATGTCGTTACAGAGACCCCGACCATCAGCGCTTGCAGCAGGAGTGCTCCCGCATAGGCAAAGATAAAAAAAGTTAAAATAGTCGCCCTAATTAATGTTTTATCCAGACCCAGTTGTACCAGGTATAACATCACAACGGGACCCGGCATCGCCAGACTGGTCGTCATCAACCCAGATAGATAACCCGTTACCGCTGTCTTCCAGTTATGAATATTGTCGGATGGAGTTTCTGTGTGCAATTTTCCTTTGAACAGCTTAACCAAATTATGCAGGCTAAAAAATAGAATTACTAAAGCAATAATGAGCTTTAAAACCGGTAACTCAACATTTTGAAAAATAGCCAGTCCGAATGGAAAACCAATTAGCATTCCAATGTTCAACCATAACAACAAATTAAAAGATGACTGACCTCTAAGTTTTATCCAGTCCACAACAGACATACACAGGATAATCATCATTACCATCTGAATAGCATCACTGGAATCAAGTATCAATAAAAATACCGGCACTGCAATCAAACCAAAACCAAAACCGGTAGCGGACTGAATGGTGGCAGCAAGCAGGGTAATAATAGCTAAATAGATCCAGTCCACTATCTAAAAATAATTGAATAACAAAACATTATTTCACCACGAAGAGCACGGAGAACACGAAGAAGAATTAGTTATATAGAAACAATTTTAACAAACATAAACAACCCATTCTTCTTTGGTCAGTATTTGTAGGGTGCGCCGTGTGCACCAATGAATTTCAGTACCAACACCAATGGTGCGCGCGGCGCACCCTACCTTCAATTTAAACCTACCTGGTTCAATTTTTGACTATCAGTCTGCAATCAATATATTTTCGTGTTCATAGTGGTAATAAATCACTCTCTGAATAATGCCTGTTATAATCAGTTTTTTTCAGAAATATATCGTGTCGGACAACGAATTCACTGCCAGTTTACAAGAAATACTTACCCCCTATTTTTACAATAGCTGGACAGTAGATGAAGTCACCGAATTTATTCTGGCACAGGATGAGCAATGGCAGGAATATGTGCTCAACTGGGTAACATCCATCGCAAAAACCCAACCTGAACTGGCTTACCAATATGCTTGTAAAGCTAAACAGGCACTGGAAACAATCGGCCAGCAAGGGACAGAACAATGGTTACAGTCGACCCTGGATATCTATTTTTCTGCGGGTCTGTACCCGGCCAATCAGGTCATTAAAAACCTTGATGAATTTATTGAAAAATACCATTTAATTCAAAAAGGAAGTACCTTAAAAGAAACCAAAGGCGTACTGGAAAATTTCCTGCATGGGCTGAATGGTCGAGCCTTAAAGATAAAAGTTCACGAGTCCCTGTTCACCGATACCGAAACCATACATTTACCCGAAGTCGTGTGTGAATCCGAGGATTCAAAAACCAACTTCAATTTGTATAAAGCCATGGCCGTACACCAGTGGGCTCAAACCTGGTATGGAACCTGGTTACCGGATATAGAGACAGAGCTGGAAACATATAAAAATACAGATAAAGCACTGGAAATCTATCACAGCCTGGAAACCATTCGCCTGAAAGCCTGCCTTAAACGCGACTTCCCCGGTTTATATCGGCAGATGTTATCATTTGAAACCCTGCCTATTGAATCCCAGGTTCCCGAGAACATCGTTGAAACCCTGGTTCAGAAAAGTGCCAGTGCCAAAGACTCTATTTCATTCATTCAACAGCTGTACTCACTACCCTGTCCTAAACCTTTAATCTATCAGGGTCAGTTATTTCCAGGTCAGGTAAAAGCGGTTGTACAAGCTCGAATCATCAAGGAGAAAGATTTATTCAGGTTGGCTCTGGCCAAAATGGCCGATGAAATGAACCCTCAACAAGAAGGCAAAGCTGAAGAAGCAGCAGATGCTGAAATCGAAACAGAAGATTCTACTGATGGTCCAAAATTCAAACAAACACCCGTTGAAGACCCCGATCAACCTCAGGGTTTCAATTACGAGTTGGAACTTGATGGCAACCCGGCCATTCCTAATGAAGAAACCAAGAGTCTGATTGATTCAATTATTCAGGATCATGGCAATATTCCTGAAGACTATCTGGTCGCTGCCGGATCGGGCGCATACCACGCCTGGCAGGCACAACAACAAGAAGAAGATGATCCTGATGATGTGTGGAAAGGCACATACCATGAAGAAGGTGCTTTTCTGTATGACGAGTGGGATTGTACCCGTCAGGCACATCGAAAAAACTGGTGTGCATTGCGTGAAAAAGAAGTTAAACCTGATTTTGACAGCAACTTTGTCAGCGACACCATGCATAAATACAAAGGTTTAAGTAAAACGCTCCGACGAACTTTCGAAGCCATGCGTGATGAAAACAAGGTGATGAAAAAGCAGCCCGATGGAGAAAATCTGGATATCGATGCACTGGTTAACTCAATGGCCGATGTGCGCAGCGGAATGGAACTGTCATCTCGAATTTACACCAAAGCACATAAAGCTGAACGAAATATTGCAGTTATCTTCATGATTGATATGAGCGGCTCGACCAAAGGCTGGATTAATACTGCCCAGCGAGAAGCCCTGATTCTTCTGTGTGAGGCATTGCAGTCACTCGGTGACCGATATGCCATTTATGGTTTTTCCGGCATGACACGTAAACGCTGCGAGTTATATCGCATCAAAACATTTGAAGATCACTATGACGATGAAGTGCGTGCTCGAATTGCTGCCATTGAACCTCAGGATTACACACGCATGGGCGTTACCATTCGACACTTAACAAAAGTATTTCGTGATGTTCAGGCGCGCACTAAACTACTCATTACCCTGTCCGATGGGAAACCGGATGATTATGACAGTTATCATGGAGAGTACGGCATCGAAGATACACGCATGTCTTTATTCGAAGCCCGGCTGGAAGGCATACATCCTTTTTGCATCACTATCGATGAAGAAGCACGCGATTACCTGCCTCATTTATACGGTTACGCTAATTATATAGTCATCGATGATATTAAAAAATTACCCTACAAAATCTCTGACATCTATCGTAAATTAACCACATAATGACCTGCATCCTGCATTACCCATAAAATATATTGTAGAATTCACTAACTTTTAGATGATGAATAATAAAATGGAAAGAGCGCTACCCCTGCAAAAAAAAGCAATCTGGAAAAAATTACAGAATCATAAAATTCGGCTGGAAAAAACGGACATTATCGATCTGTTTAACAAAAACCCGAAACGCTTCGATGAGTTTTCTATTCAACAGGGTGAGTTTCTACTCGATTACTCTAAAAACCGTATCGACAAAAAAGCCTTTGACAGTCTCATTGAATTAGCTGAAAGCTGCCATCTACCCGCCTGGATGGATAAGATGAAAGCGGGGCATAACATTAATCATACCGAACGCCGCTCAGTATTTCATATTGCTTTAAGAGCACCAGCAGATGAAGTCATGGAAACCGAGGGACGTAACGTCATACCGGAAATTCATGAAGAACTGGATAAAATGGAAACCTTTGTTAAACAGGTTCATTCCGGAGAATGGGTGGGTTATACCGGCAAAAAAATTATCAAGGTGATTAATATAGGCATTGGCGGCTCGGACCTGGGACCTTATCTCACCACCCAATCCTTACGCCCTTACTGGATTGAAGATATCGAATTACACTTTGTGTCTAATCTGGATGGCGCTCAACTGGCACTTACACTGGAAGGAATGGATCCTGAAACCACGTTATTTATCGTGGCTTCAAAATCATTTGCAACCCTCGAAACCATTTATGAAGCTTCCACCGCCCGTGAATGGTTTCTGGAAAAAGCTGAAGATAATGAACATATAAAACATCATTTTGTAGCCATCTCCAGCAATGTAGAAAAAGCCACAGAGTTTGGAATAGCCCCTGAAAATATTTTTCGCATGTGGGACTGGGTGGGTGGTCGTTACTCATTGTGGTCAAGCATCGGATTATCCATAGCACTTCAGATCGGCATGGATAATTTTCGCCAGATTCTTGCTGGTGCCCATGCCATGGATAAACATTTTTTTGAAGCTGACTTCCACCATAACATTCCGGTCATTCTTGCAATGTTAGGAGTCTGGTATCGAAATTTTTTCAACTATGACACACATGCCATATTGCCTTATGACAGCCTGTTGCATCTTTTACCCAGTTACCTTCAGCAACTTGATATGGAATCAAACGGTAAGCAGTTAAAACGTAATGGAGCCACAGCTCGTTATGCCACTGGCCCTATCATCTGGGGAGAAACTGGTTCTAACGGTCAGCATGCATTTTTCCAGTTTCTGCATCAAAGTGAAACAGTAGTACCCGTTGATTTTATCGCTTCCATTAATACCCATTACCCTCTACGGGATCATCAATCCTTATTGTTTTCCAACTTAATTGCTCAATCTGAAGCCCTGATGAAAGGACGCAACCTGGATGAAGTATTAGAGAACCTGTCACCGGATAGCCCAGATTATGATCACCAACAATTGATTGCCCGCTACCGTACTTTTCCAGGTAACTCTCCCTCTAACACACTGCTCATCGATAAATTAACCCCTTACAATTTTGGATCGCTACTGGCAATGTATGAACATAAGGTGTTTGTGCAGGGCGTTATCTGGAATATCAATTCTTTTGATCAATGGGGTGTGGAATTAGGTAAAGAATTAGCCAGTCAGTTACAGCGTGATTTACTGCACGGAGAGCATATGGAAGATCACGACCCATCAACAACCGGGCTGTTAAAACATTATATGAAAGTTTCAGATTAATCTTATGCGATCTGAAAACAATAGAAACAGAGGAATGAAACTTTCAATTTCAATTATAATTATAATCATGGCCATGCATGATAATCATGTAGGGTCATTTTAAAAATTTAGAGTTAAAGGTATATTACCAATTCTTTCTGTAAACTAAATAATTCAAGGATGAAGATGAAAAAAATATTATTACTCCCAATTACTTTTCTGCTAATCACCAGTTTAAATGTACAAGCTGAGTGGTTGCCTTTTACATTAAAAAACAATCACATTACAATTGATATTGAGTTTAATGGACAACCCGCTAAAGCAATATTAGATTCTGGAGCATCGGTAAATGCAGTCAGCGCTTTATATGTTAAAAAATATAACAAGGGAATTACTACTTCAGAAAAAATTAATGTTGAAGGTGTAAATAGCACTCAAAAAAGAACTCTATATAGCAATATCCCATTAAAATTATTTGGAGTGGAGATCACTTTAAATAAACTAGTTGAAGTTAATTTATCTGGACCTGCCATTTTGTTGGGGGCCCCATTTTTTAACAACTTTATTGTACAAATTGACTATCCCAATAGCCGAATACAACTTTTACCAAAAAAATCTATTGATTTGGATAAGTTTAAGAACGTAAATGTTAAACGCCAACGAAATACTTTATTACCCGCTATAGAAGTTAAGATAAACAATCAAAAAGTTTGGCTGACTCTGGATACCGGCAATAGCGCGGGGTTATTTATGAATCGACGGTATGCATTGAATAAAAAGTGGATTAGCGATGATACAGAACTTGATAAGTCATATATTAAAGGGGTTAATAAAACAATAAAGACTGAATCTTTTAATTTATCATCACTGACAATAGGACCCTATGAACTTGGTCATATCCCTGTCATTATTAACGCTGAAGGCGAGAGAACAAATATCGGTCGTAGAATTTCAGGATCTGCTGGTATCAAAACAGGGAAGCCAACCAAAGGGTTACTAGGTTATGATATTTTGAAACACTTTGTTGTTACCATTGATTACTCCTCATATAAAGTACATATCGCTACCCCATAAAGAACAGCAATACTGAGATAATTCATAATTTTAAAAGTAATGAGGGTTTCAAGAAATTTTTATTTGATTAATCCTTATGAAGTATAGAACCTGGATATTCATAACTCATATTGGCATCCATCCATGGACGCTAGTGGTGACTTACTCACCCGTCAAACGGTGGTATTTTTCCATCAACTCATCCTGAGTTTCTTCATGTTCAGGGTCCTTGGGAATACAATCTACAGGACAAACTTCCACACATTGTGAAGTTTCATAATGCCCTACACACTCAGTACATAAGTCGGGATCAATAATATAAATTTCGTCACCCGCTTCAATTGCTTCATTCGGGCATTCTGGTTCACAGACATCACAGTTAATACACTCATCAGTGATTATCAAGGCCATGGTTTACTCCTGTTACGTTCTCAATAAAAAATTCTAATTCAATACTGTAGCTAAAATTATATAGCTGCCAGCTTTTCAGTTAATCGTTTATGTACTTCCGGATGAATAAACCCGGAAACATCACCATTCAAACGCGCAATTTCACGCACCAGACTGGATGAAACGAAAGCAAATTGTTCTGCTGCCGTTAAAAATACGGTTTCAACTTCCGGTGCCAACGATCTATTCATGCCCGCAAGTTGTACTTCAAATTCAAAATCCGAAATAGCGCGTAAGCCACGAATAATAATTTGTGAATCACATTCGCGTGCAAAATCGATTAACAAACCGGAAAATGGTTTAACCGATATGCTCTTCTCTCCCTGAAATACAATGTTGAGCATTTCAATGCGTTCATCCAGAGTGAAAAATGGTTTTTTCTGAGGATTATCGGCCACACCTATAACCACATGATCAAACATCTTCATCGCTCGCCGACACACATCGGTATGACCACAGGTCACCGGATCAAATGTTCCTGGATAAATGGCTATCGAATTTAAACTCAATGCTTTTCAACGAAATTAAAGTTCAGGGATTTTAACCAGTTCGGCCCCATTGCGCTATAGCATAACTTACTCGCCCGGCAGTTTTTTGTTTAACCCAGATCAAGTCAGCATGATTTAGCTGCATTTCCTGCTCTACCGGCCACTCAATAAAGATCAAAGCACCGGCATTTAACATTTTTCGGTCAATCAATTCAGCGAGTACTTCAGAGCGTAATTCTGGCAGATCGTAAGGTGGATCAATGAAAACCAGGTCATAGCTTTCATTTGATGTTTTCAGAAATGCCAATACATCAGCCGTCACGACTCGAGTATTATCCGCTTCTAATCGCTCACATAACCCTAGTAAGTTGCTGGTTATTACCCGATCATTATCAACCATGGTCACCTGCTTTGCTTCACGGGAAGCAGCCTCAAGCCCCAGACCACCCGCCCCGGCAAAACAATCCAGTACCCTGGCGCCTGGCACATCCATATTCAACCAGTTAAAAAGAGTTTCTCTGACCCGATCTGGAGTTGGGCGCAAACCTTCTTTATCCAGCACATCAAGCCGGCTACCTCGCCATAAGCCGGCAATAATGCGTATCTGGGATTTGCGCTTCTTTTTTGCTTTTCCGGCTATGACGCTTCACCAACAATAACGCGAATTAACTGTTCCGGCTTAACCCTGCGGGAAAATGCATCTTTTATATCCTCCGATGTAACTTTCAGAATATTTGCATTAAAACTATCAAGGTAATCAAGTGGCAGGTCATAAAACCCTATCAAAGAAAGGTATTCAACAATTTTATTATTGCTATCAATCTTTAGCGGAAAGCTTCCGGTAATATTCTTTTTGGAATGATCTATCTCAGCATCTGTTGGGCCATCTTTAATAAAATCTACCAGCATCTGGTTTAATAATTGTGAGGCTTCATCAACCTGATGGTTTTTAGTTTGTAATGCCATTTGAAAGGGGCCATTACTTTCCATCGGTAAAAAGTAACTATAAACACTGTAACTCAGACCACGGTTTTCACGAATTTCCTGCATTAGGCGTGAACTAAAACCACTGCCACCCAAAATGTGGTTACCCAGATACAACGCATAATAATCATCATCACCACGTTTCATCACTGGTAAACCCTGAATAATATGAGTTTGAGAGGTTTTAAAGGGAACCTTGATGGTGCCACCCTGCTCGGCCATTTTAACCGCTTCAATAGGTGACGCTTTCTGCCCTGCTTTTAAATACTGAGTTATCTGTTCAGCATACTGTTTAGCTTGATCGAGGGTTAAATCTCCCATGAGTGCCAGAGTGGCATTATTAGCGACATAATACTTCGAATGAAAATCTGATAAGTTCTTTTGAGTTATCGCTTGCATGGTTTGCTTAGTGCCAGCTCGTCCGACTTTATACACATGGTTTTTATATAAATTTTTATAAAATGTATCCTCAGCAACATCACCAATCTCTTTTTCACGGTTTGCCAAACTGATCAACATCGATTTACGATCACGTTCGATAGCATCCAGTGGAAATGAAGGCAATGCCGAGACCCTGGCAAATAAATCAACAACCTTTTCCCATGCCTGTTTATCAGAAAGACTGCGCAAACTGACAAATGCCATATCACGTAAAGAATCATGGCCTAGTTCAGCCCCTACCGATTCAAAGTTTTCCGCAACATCTTCAGATGAGTAATCTCCCGTTCCTTCGACAATCAGAGCATTCACCAGCCTGGAAATCCCATATAGATCACCATCACGTGAACTACCCGCTTTAAAAGCCAGGCGTACATCAATCATCGGCAGATCATGGCTTTCAACAAACAGAACTTCGACTCCATTTGATGTTTTCCAGGTTTGTATATCCAGCGCAAAAGCAGATTGAGACAACAAAACGACACTACTGGTTAAAGCCAGAACCCATTTCTTCATATTCATCATTTGCTTTCCTGCTCAGGCCATAAAGTGGCGACAGTTAACTGGCTGGAATCAAAATATTCCTTTGCCACTCTTTGCACATCTTCGGCAGTAATACTACGAATATCATCAACATAGGTATCAAGAATTCTCCAGTCCAGGCCGACACTATCCAGCATGCCAATTTGCATACCGGTGTAAAACATGGAATCGCGTTCAAACACCTTGCTGGCTATTACCTGTGCTTTCACCCGCTCAAGTTCCTTACTGGTCACGGGAGTATCCTGTAAATCTTTTATTTCAGATTTAAAAGCCTGTTCCAGCTGCTCTGGTTTCACGCCTTCACTGGGAGTTCCTGCAAATAAAAATAACCCGGACAACCGGTCAAAGGGATCATAAGAAGTGCCGGCATCGGCTGCAATTTCTGTTCCTCGTAGCATGTTTTTAGCTATTCGTGCACTGCTGCCACCATCCAGAATCGCACTCATCACATCCAGTGCATAGATATCTTTCACTTTATCTTTATTGCCTACTAAAACCGGAGTTTTGTAACCCATAATCATGTAGGGGCTCGCTGTTTGACCATACAACTTAATACGTCTTTCACCCGTTTGAGCTATTTCAGGTCTTAGTTTTGGAGGTTTAATATCGGAAGGTTTCAATTTAGCAAAATATTTTTTCGCCAGTTTAATCACTTCATTACTATCCACATCACCTACGACTACAAGCGTGGCATTATTCGGCGCATACCATTGTTGATACCAGTCAGCTGCATCTTTCATTTCAAGACTTTCAAGATCACCCATCCAGCCAATAACGGGGATACGTTTGGGGCTACTCAGAAAAGCAGTCGCATAAAATTGCTCAAACAGTTTTGACTTAGGTTTATTATCGACTCTCCAGCGACGCTCTTCCTGAACGACGGCAAGTTCTTTATTGAACTCTTCCTGTAGAAAAATAACATTGCGCATACGATCTGCTTCCAATTCCAGGCAAATTTCCAGACGGTCACTGGCTATGCGCTGGTGGTACCCGGTGAAATCATGCGAGGTAAAAGCATTATCACTGCCACCATTAGCCGCTATTATTTCTGAAAAATCACCCGGCTTCAGTTTTTTGGTTCCCTTGAACATCATGTGTTCCAGCACATGGGAAACCCCGGTGATGCCATCATATTCATAGGTTGAACCAATGCGGTACCAGACCTGAGAAGCAACCACTGGCGCACGATGATCTTCACGTACGATAATTTTCATACCATTTTCAAGTATGCTTTCAACGGTATTTGCCTGTAGAGGTAAAACTGTAAAAAGGGTTAAAAAAAGAAACAGGTTTTTTATCATTTTGTTTTATCCAGTTATCATTATTTAATTTTGCAAAACTTCATCATTTCAACATTAACAGTTATGCATAGTTTCTGTTAGCATACTGCCTCCGTCCTCGTTATGACACTGTAATCTATGTTCGGTTTCAAAAAAACCAATACTAAAACTGAGAAAGACCCAATAAAAAAACCTGGGTTATTCGCCAGCCTGAAAAGCAAGCTATCAAAAACCAGAGCTAACTTCACCAGTGGCATCAGCGATATCTTTCTGGGCAAGAAAGAAATTGATGAAGAGTTACTGGAACAGCTTGAAGATCAGTTACTTATGGCTGATGTGGGTATAGAAGCTACCCAGAAAATCACAGCCAAATTAACTGATGACCTGAAAAGAAATCAGCTTAAGGATAATGAGAGTGTATTTTTATCATTAGAATCGGCCATGCAGGAAATTTTATCGGTTACTAATAAACCCCTGCAAATAGATACCCAGAAAAAGCCATTCGTCATTCTCATGACAGGCATAAATGGCGCAGGAAAAACCACCACTATCGGTAAACTAACTCAGCAATTCAAGGAACAGGGGCTCAGCGTAATGCTGGCTGCAGGTGATACATTCCGTGCCGCCGCCGTAGAGCAATTGCAATCCTGGGGTGAACGACTCGATGTACCAGTCATCAGTCAGGGTAATGGTGCTGATGCAGCATCCGTTATTTACGATGCTTTACAGTCAGCTCAATCGCGAAATATCGATATTTTAATAGCCGATACTGCAGGTCGCCTGCACACTCAGAGCAACCTGATGAATGAGCTGGAAAAAATTAAACGGGTTATGGCCAAACTCGACCCCGAGGCACCTCACGAAACCATGCTGGTGCTTGATTCGGGAACCGGTCAAAATGCATTGGCACAGGCCAAAAGCTTTAATGAGAAATTAAATGTCACCGGCATCACCTTGACCAAACTGGATGGAACCGCAAAAGGCGGGATCGTATTTAGTCTTGCACAGCAAATGAAAATACCTATTCGCTACATAGGTGTTGGAGAAACAGCACAGGACTTACGTGTTTTTAACTCAGAAGAATTTATCAAGGCATTGTTAGAAAGAGACTAATGAAGTTTAACCAACATTAACTTTTATCCATTTAAGGATTAAATTAGCATGGCAGGTCAATTTATTAATATATTTCCTGCCAGCTTACTATTAAGATAAAAAAATAATAAATATACCTGCTATCTGGATCTTCATACTTTTTATAAAATTGTTGCTGAATAATTTAAAAATTCGTCTATTAATAACCTTATAAAATAACATTCAACTTTAAATTGATATTGCTTAAGCATCGCCGATGATTCATTTTCACAATATAACCAAGCGCTACCCGGGTGGTCATGAAGCGTTATCCAATGTGACATTGAATTTAGAAGCCGGTGAAATGGCATTTTTAACAGGTCATTCCGGAGCCGGCAAAAGTACCCTGTTAAAAATCATATCACTGATTGAAAAGCCCACACGCGGCCAGGCCATCCTCAATCAGATCAATCTCAATACACTGCCAATTACTCGAATACCCTATATTCGCCGCAATATAGGCATCATCTTTCAGGATCATCAATTATTATTTGATCGCCCTGTGTTTGATAACGTAGCCATGCCTTTAATCATTCAGGGTTATGCGCGTCACGAAATTGCCAAACGAACTCGAGCAGCTCTGGATAAAGTTGGTTTATTACACAAGGAAAAATCCATGCCGATCACGCTTTCAGGGGGTGAACAGCAACGAGTTGGTATTGCCCGAGCCGTAGTTCACAAACCAATGTTATTACTGGCTGATGAACCTACCGGAAATCTGGACCCGGTTCTTTCTCGTGAAATCATGCAAATTTTTATCGATTTTCACCAGGTTGGTGTCAGTGTTTTAGTCGCCAGCCATGACCTTAACCTGATTGAAGAACTGCAAAAGCCGGTTGTTACGCTGAATAAGGGAAAAATCATTCATAACGACCTGGAGAGTTTGCATGAGTGACAACATACATCAGCACAGGCCTAATATTTTCCATAAAATATCTTCCTGGTTACTACACCATTTTCAATCACTGGTTTTCAGTTTAGGAAAAATTTATCGCAGCCCATCATCAACACTCATGACCATTGCGGTTATCGGCATCACCCTGACCTTGCCGAGCGGGTTTTATCTGTTATTGAAAAATATTCAAAGCATTTCAGGAGACTTAAGATCCAGCACTCAAATCACCCTGTATTTGGACATGGACTTAAACACCGCAAATGCACAAAAGTTTAATTCCGAACTAAAAAATCGTCCGGATATAGCCAGCACCATTTTTATATCTAGAAAACAGGCATTAAAGGATTTCAAAAATACGTCAGGGTTTGGCAAAAGTCTGGATCACCTGGAAAGCAATCCTTTGCCACATGCCATTATTGTCCAGCCTCCTGCTGGTACCGATACTCTTATTTTAAAAACTCTTCTGTCCAAGCTCGAATCACTTCCACAGGTAGATATCGCCAAACTGGATACCGAATGGCTGGAAAAACTATTTACCATTATTGAAATCGCCAAACGCACCGTCATCATCATCAGCCTGTTATTCAGCTTTGCTGTATTACTCATTATTGGCAATACCATTCGACTCGATATTCAAAGCCGGTATCAGGAAATCATCGTGACTAAATTAATCGGCGCTACCAATGCCTTTATCAGACGCCCGTTTTTATACAGTGGAGTTTGGTACGGCCTGTTTGGCGGATTATTATCCTGGCTAATCGTTGAGCTGAGTTTAATAGCACTGTCTGGCCCAATTTCTACCCTGAACTTGCTATACCAGTCTCAATACCATTTAATCACCTTCAGCTTTATTGATTTCATTATTATTATTAGTGCCAGCACCTTACTCGGTCTGGCAGGTTCATGGCTGGCAGTAGCCCGTCATTTAAACGATATTGAACCCACTTAAACGGAACTCAGAAAAAATGCTTTTTAAAAAACGTCTGCTTATAATTGATTCTTCCGACTCTGCTCGAACCATTCTTTTTAAAGAGTTACTTACAAACCTTCCAGATATAGACATTATTGCCTGTGGCACAGCTAAAGAGGCACTTACTGCTACCAAACGGTTTAACTTTGAAATCATCACCACAGGATTATCCCTGCCCGATATGGGTGGTCAGGAGATGATCACTGAAATTCGCAAACAACAGAAAAATGTCGATACCCCCATCTTTGTTGTATCCGGGGATACCCATACTCACATCATTAATACCGATGAAGACTCTACCGCTAGTGCCATTACCGCCTACTTCGACAAAGCCGAAGGACACAAAGCACTGGTCGATTTTATCTGTAATTTTCTTGGTAAAGATAACACTATCGCGGCCAAAATTCTGTATGTAGACCAAAGTGCCACATCAGCAGCCATTACAAGCTCTATACTGGAAAAAAATAACTTTAACTTTCTGCATGTGAAAACCGGTGAAATGGCTTTGAATGAATTACGCAGAGATTATGATGAAAACAAGAGTTGCAGTTATGACGTTTTAATTACTGACTTAACTCTTAATATGGATATGAGCGGCTTCGAATTAATTCAAAGTGTTAGAAGAGAATTAGATTTTGATTATCAGACCTTGCCGATTTTACTCATGACCGTAGAACCTGAAGAAAATGAAAAGACAGACTTTACCGGCATATTTGGTGCAGGCACGAATGATTTCATTACCAAGCCTATTTCTGAAGAAGTACTGGTTGAAAGAATTATAAACCTGATCAATATCAAACGTCAGAACGAGGCACTACAGGGCTAAAACAGAACATGGTTCTGTTTTATATTCATGTAATAGTAAGTAATCCATTTTTCTCTGAGTCTGGTGAAGCAAGCTGTTAACAGCTCAACTAAATAACGAGCGTGCTAACAATAAACCATTACTGGGATTTTCTCCTATTCTTCTAACGGTATAAGGCCACCAATCTGAACCAAAAGGCATATAAAAAGGATTAGCTCCTGCAACATATTTGGCTGAAAGGAAGGACGTAGCTCTACTGCCCTGCATAAATCGGGTGAGTCTTTTTTAATTGAGCTAAACTAATCATTCCCGATTGCCACAACCTGTGAAACATTGCTCTTATACCTAATTGTTAATTCTGAATTTTGATGAGATTATTTTTGCTAATGACCAAAATCATCGGAAAAGAAAAATGGCGCGCCACTTTTTGCAATCAGAGTGCATTTGAATTGGTATCAGTTTTTATCTGTTAGACGGCCAGTAACATATTTATGCAGCACGCTCGACATAAGTGTTTGATAAGGTAAACCTTCAATAAGCGCACGTTCTTGTAACAGCTCAAGATCCATTTCTGACATGCGAATATTTACACGCTTATCTTTTTTAACGTATTTTTAGCGGTTAATTTATATCGTGCCATATCAGCAGGCTTTGAAACTGAAACCCATTCATCAGCATCGTATGATTTTAGAATCTCTTTCTCTTCCTGATTTAGTTTGCTAGTCATGGTTCTTCACCTCAAGATACTTTTTACGGCCTTCCTGCTTGGAATGACTGTTTTTAGAAAAAGTTTGGATTCACTCTCAACGAATGGAACCAGGAAGGCGTAATTACTAACAAAATCACAGCACCTCTTTTATATAAAAAGCACTTTAAAATTTCAATTTCCGACAGGTCTCTTTTAATCTTTAATTTTACCAGGTTCATTTTCCTTCAGATAGGCTTCTTCTGCTTCACTAAGCTCTACTTCATCAAAGCCGGTAATCATTGGTTTCACGTGGTCCACCAATGAATGCCCTGTGGTCAGTAGATATAAATGTGCAATGATAAAAACCACTATACCAAATGCTGCCGCTACATGAATTAAAGCGACCACTTCCAGCGCCTGACTTGTCGCTGGCCCCTGTGACCATAAACCATAAAACAGATAGACCAGGCCGGAAAACCAGATGGCGGGAAATAGGAATAGTTTCACCCCGAGATAGGTCAAAGCTTGTAACGGATTATGCTTGCGCCAGTAATGTTTTCTGTAGGGGTGATCTTTACCTTTGAAAATATCAAATGCATAGTACCGGATGACTTTAAACAGGCCATTTGTTGTCGGTACATAATGTCGCCATGAACCCGTGGTCAAATGCCAGAAAATAGCAAACACCCATAACACCATCAACCCGATAGCTGCTATGACATGTATAAAAACCATTTGATCGAAACTGGCCAGCTGGTGGTAGCCATGGATGCCGAATCCACTGAATACCAGTAGAAAAACCAGTATTACTTGAGTCCAGTGCCAGAAACGCTCAAAACCATTAAAAACTTTTACCATACGTGTAGCCATTAGTGCTTCCTCCGCGCAGACATCACTACCCTGATCAGACCATGCCCTAATACACCCAACAGTGTGGCCAAAACTGCAAATATTCCGATTCGTTCCAGCCAGACATTGCTGTCACGACCCGGTATGTAAACACCGTCCACATCCTTCATACGTCCTTCTTTCATGTGGCATTGCTGACAAGTCAGTGCATCTTCCTTTGGGCTAACCATGTGATTAATCGGCCAGTAAGAATAAGTATCAATAAACCCATACTCTCACTGTAAGGAATATTATTCTTTTCCATGCCCGCCTCGATGGCCCGGCCAAAGTCATAATTACCCCAGAATGAATTAAAATCATTGCCCCAGAGGTGCATGTAAACCAGCGTATTATTAACCTTGTCATAGGGTTGCACGGTATGCATAACTTTAAACGGCCAGATGCGGGATTCAGGGTCATCAGATGAACCCTCAAGATGATTAATATCGACCGGTTTGGATGGATCGAATTTTGTATCGATGGTGGTAAAAGTTGAGACTCCATTAAACCATCGATAAGTGGGAATTACATTTTCATCATACTTAAAATCACCCTTGATGGATTTATAGGTATAGCGGTGTTTACCATCTCCCTGGGTGTAACCTTCCAGTTTAAAGCCTTCACCATCCTTAAGCTTTCCAGCTGTGCGCCAGTCCCAGTCAACTTTAGTCGCTACACCGCCGCGTGCAAATTCGGCAATATGACAGGTTTCACATGCGATGCGATCCGTGTGATCATTCAGTTTGATACCGGTTAAGGTTATCGGATGAGGTTCATGATCATGGCAACTTTCACAGGTTGCCGTGTTGCGAGGAGCACCGGGTTTGCCAGTACCCTGTTTATCGGTAGCCTTCATGTCATATCTGCTACCAGCCCATTCATGAGCCTCGCCCACATGACAAATAACACAAGAATAATTTTCGCCCTGTTCCGACATGTGTACATCGACTTCACGGGATGGATGAAATAAAACGGATGAGAGATCGCCATGTTTGACGTTATCACCACCGCCCCCAAAAAAGTGGCAGCTTCCGCAATTACTACGTGCAGGTAAGTTGACGCTCTGGGCAGATTTAACCCAGTCAATTGGTTTCTTACCTTCGAACATTATTGAGCAGGATTTGTTGCCCTCAGTGGTTGGTGTTTTGTAGTATTTTCCTGTCGATTCATGGCAAATCAGGCAATCCATATTTTCAGTATTGTCATAATCATACTCTGTATCTGTCATGCCATAACCCGCATGACATTGAGCACACATTCCTTCATTGCCCCGTGCATTGGTACAGAAGTTATTAATCAGAACATTTTTGCCCAGTTTTTGACCTGTTTTGGGGTGGGTATAACTCCAGGTCCAGTGCTTGTTTTTCTTGAATTGATGCCCTGCCTTATTATGACAACCCAGGCAAGCTTTGGTCACTTCAGGGCCGCTGTTGAATGGGCCTTTCAGTTCCTTGAGGATTGAATGATCCGTGGAGGAGGTATCCATGCACCCACTTAAAGTGGTTACAGGCGTATCACGTTCTCCTTTATTGCCAATATCGCTGTATTCGCCAATACCCAACTCAGCCGAGTAATCATGTTTGTTTTCTGCAACAGCGGAGTTACCTAATAACCCTGCTGATAAAATCAACAAAGTAATTACTAACCATCGATCAGGGCTGGACTCTGGCATAACTATCCTCATCATGATTTCTCATCACAAAGAAACTAGCCTGTACCCTGAAATATTGAGTGGATATGATTTACATCAAAAGAGCTAAAAGCATCAATTGATATAAGCCAATAAAACACTACTCATTAATTTAAATTAATATTTAACAGTGTGTTTGTAGATAATCTGGGTGTTCTATAAGTATTAAAAGTTGATCAACAGCTATATTTCAAACTGTTTTATTGATCTACTTATCCGGCATATGCAGAATTTCTTCCAGAGTGAACCCTGTTAATCCGTGAATAGTTCGCCACAAGTAATAAAAAATAGCCATCATCATTACCATTGATGGAATTGCTATCATGGGATAGCTCAACAAAGTCATTTCCCCCAGTTCTTCATTGAAAGCTGCGCTACCAGACGGACTAGTCACTATCCATTTAGCGAGTATGTAATTCATCACTGCAGAAAAGAAAAAGGTACTGCCAAGCCAATAGGTTGCCTTCAATAACCGGGTTTCAAATAGCATGGCATGACCAAGCTCATCGAGTTTTAATCCGATTTTTTCAACATCCATAATCTTCGGGTTATACAGCATGGTTTTTATTAATGGATAGCGCGTCTGGGTCGAAACCAGTACACCAATTCCGATAATTGCAGGAATGGCTGCTTCCTTTACTGCCAGCCATTGTGTGTCCAGTTGTAATAGTCCGATGCCACCGGTTAGCAATACGCTAATTAAACCGAGCAATGCGACAAAATTGAATTTTCTATATTTAATCAGTTCAAACAAACCCCAGCCCAAAGGAAATGATAAAGCGACAATCAGCGCTCCACTCGCGCCTAAATCACCCTCTCCACTAAACTTCATTAGAATGACCGAAGGAATCACAATTCCGATCAACAGATCAATCAATGGGCGTGGTTTATGTTCTGCTGTTTTCTGGGCAGTTGTATCAGGCGTATTATCCATACAGAATATCTACAGTTAATTCAAAAAAATTATATTCGCGTTACTGGCTGGTTATCACCGATCCATCGGCTAATACCATTTCGTACATTATAGACTTGAGTGTAGCCCATTTGTTCCACCAGGTGACGAGCCAGTGCGTCAGTGCGATTACCGGTACGACAAATTAAGATTACTGGATCATTTTGACCTACCTTAGCCGTAAACTTCTCTAGAAAACGTGGTTTTACCCGACCGCCTCCATCGACAAATGTTAGCAACTTACTACCTTTTATAACTCCCGTTTGGCGCCATTCATCAACTCGACGAATATCATAAATAGGAACATTTTTTTGTTGGAGCATGGACGCAAGCTGAGCATTGTCCAGATTATTATAAGGTGGTTCACTGCAGGCTGACAAAGTTAAAGCCAGTAACATGAGACCAATAATTCTTAAAAACATATATATTTTTCCTGTGAACTTTACTTAAATTATCGAATAAATTTTTGTGACTGTTTTCGATATTGCCGAATCTCTAATTCACGCTGAATCTGGGCTCTGCGGGACAATACCTTGACAGGAACCGGTGCAGGCTGGCCGATTGTCTGAAGCATCTCAAGCCACTGGCTAATTGTGTTGGTTATTTTTCGATAAAACTGGTTTAACATAAAAATTCCTCAATGAGTAATTCACTCATATTTAAAAGATTAGGGAGTTTATCCATTTGACCACTGCATGGAAAGTCGAAACTTAAATAC
The DNA here is from genome assembly GCA_018669845.1 of Gammaproteobacteria bacterium. Lineage (GTDB taxonomy): Bacteria > Pseudomonadota > Gammaproteobacteria > JACNJF01. The sequence goes on from JABHSO010000183.1 coordinate 18,916, forward strand.
TCTTAACTCGATAACTGTTTAGAGTCTTCGAAACATACTTCAGTTTACCTGGCTTTGATCCGTTACTGCGCAAATGGCAGTTTGATCGTCCTTTTCTATCCTTTTGACATGTTGATGACAGCTAGACATATCAGGCATAGAAATCAGCTTTTCTGATCCCGCTGACAGATCCAAAAACCAGAAATATCTTGATGCACTGGAGGATGGGTTATGGCTGTATTTACTAAAACGAAACTTACTCGGGATACAGTGGCTTTGATCAATGATTATATTTCCAGCCTTGAAAATAGCTGTAATCATATTTTGCTTGCCTTTGCACAGAGCTTTAGATTCTGTATTCACGAAAGAAACAGCAGGCAAACCGTTTCCATTGGTTGTGAGCAAAATCAATAAAAATGCAGTGTTCATAAAATTAACCTAATTAGTTACCGACCATAAATAGCTATTTTTCCTGGCCTGTGTGATTTTTCGTATTCAAATTTTCATATCCCAGCACAATAATTGAGTCGACTTTTTGAGTTTATCTGGCCAGGGTGAGAAAACAGCTTTTCTACT
>JABHSO010000152.1 GCA_018669845.1 Gammaproteobacteria bacterium
CAGCTGTTTGGCGATGGATAACAGGTTCAGGCGGGCTGCTGTATCAATACCGACATTTTCGGTGTCAGCTTCAATTTTTGTTAACGTGGCACCGGTTTCATCAGCCAGTTCCATTAACCGTTTTAGTTCCTTTGAATCATCTTTCAATAATGGCAGCAACAAGGTGGTTGATATGTGCAGGGTGTCCAGCTTTTTTTCGATGAGGCGAAGCCACAAGGTTTTCTGGATGGTCTTGCTGGCTATGGGGTTGATTTCATGCTGCATGTTGTTGCCCCGGCTTTTGTACAATGGTTCTGTGATGATCGGTGGAGGCCAGTTTAATGCCCTGGTGCGCCATCATTTTGCAGCGGGCAGCTATATCAAGCGAGGTCAGCCTTATGCCACCATAGAATGCATACAAGGGCTCGTGTGGTGTTGTACCGATAGTTTTCGCCATGTATTCAGAACGAATGCTGTCGGCGTGCTGGGTGAAAGTTAAGCCGCCTATATGAATTTTATGGGTTTCTTTGCCGTAATTGCTGCGACAGTTCATGCAGGTGCCGTGGTGGCCGTTTTTTGCATTTTTAGACTTTGAAAAATCGGAAAGTGGTAGCGTGCTGCGGCAGGCTCCACATTGGTTGGTTTTTGCTTTCATCATTTTTTAGTTCCGTGTTGATGGTGTCCAGGGTGGAAGTCTTTTAACAGTAAATTGACAGCTTCTTGCCTGATATACCCCGCCCCATCGGCTGTGTTTATCCAGATATTTTCACCCACGTATTGCCAGTCGTTTTCGAGTAACCATTGCATTTCGGTTACGTCGAGCTGGTCTTGCTGCTGTTGAGAAAGGGCAGGGCTGCTATACATTGGTAATCACCGTTATCAGGTGGTAAATAATGGCTGATACTGCAAGGCCACTGATAAAGCACATTAGAAATAAAAAGCGCAATGATTTTGGGTTTTTCATCATAATTACCTTGTGAGCAGCACCACGTTATCGCGGTGTTGTGGTTGAATAGCTCGGCGTATTTGCTCGCGAACAGAATGAAATCCGTGTTTTCTGGCCATGTAATCTTCGAATTTAAAAGGCTCTAACCCGTGCTTAATTCGGCGCTCGTTGTATTCAAAAAAACGGCGCTCGTTAGCTCGGTCTTGATGAACATTCCGCATGGTTTCTTTTGCGTCGTGTATTTGTGTGGTGGTACTCATTATTTATCCTCGGGATTTATGCCAATTTTTCCTATGTAATAGCTAATAATTGCAGTTCTTATGTCACTGGCCAGTGCTGGTGCTTCCAGTACAGCTTCAGGGTTGATGAAGCGGCGATACATATTTTCACCAACTACGGCGGCCTGTGTTAATTCTTCAATTTTTTGTTTATTTACTGTATCCATGCCGAAACATTAGAAGAATACTAAATACAAGTCAATAGTAAATGTCTAAATAATATTAAGAATTTTGAATTAGGCAATAAAAAACCCGGTACTAAGACCGGGTTTTAAGATGGTTTTAAGAGGGGGTAGTGATTACAACTTTTGGTAGGTTCGGATGCCGCCCAGCTCAATGAGATTGAGAGCAGGGCAGTTGTCTTCTGGTTTTACAACCGTATAAGGGGCATACATAACAGGTTGAAATTTATGGGCTGGCTTAATTTGTCGACCTTTAAGGTATTCAACCTGGTTGTTTAATTCAGTACGTTTGCTGATAGATACACCATACATGCCGATCATGAATAATGTGGCGAAGGAAGTAAACCATACTGCATAAAGTAAAGTTTTAGTTGATTTATGTTGGTTGCTTATTTGGGTGGGGGTATTTTGTATTTTTTTATTTTGGTCAAGTATTAATTGAATTAGCTTTTCATCTTTAGTCATTGTTATTAATCCTGACCATTTCGCCGATGGTGTCGTCATTTAAAACGGATAGCTTTTCATTTGATAAGTAGCCGCCTATATATTTAATAAGCCTTTGCTGTTCTTCTGTAGTTGCTTTTTCGAATTTATCCGCCCCAACGCCTTTATTAATGATGTTTATAATTCTTGTGATGGTTGCAGGGTCGGTGATATGCCCTGTCGTTAATATCTCGTCCTGATTCTCCCTGACAATATTTAGGTGGTTATTAGGTGCGTCGCTGGGGGTGTAATCATCATGAAGAGTGTCCATCCAGCCTTTAGTTTTATTGAATTGATTTTCAAACTGGCGGGCAAGGCTGTCACCAATATTGTTATATCCATTTTTAATCTGGCTAACCTGTGATGGATCCATATCAATGGCGTCAGAAAATTCCTTATTTGTTTTAAATTTAATAAGTAGCGTCTTGAAGTTGTGAAGGCGTATTTCTTTATTTTCCATATAACAACCTTAGCAATTATGTAAATTTTCAGGAATTAGTAAATTACTATTGACAAAAGTTAGAAGATGTCTAAATATAGTAATTATGAATATGAAACAATACATACAGAAATATAAAAAAGAGCGCCAGAAGGTAAGAGAACTTGCTCAAACGGTCGGTGTTCAGCGGATATATTTAACACAGATTGCATCTGGTAGTTACCGTCCGAGTCCGATGCTGGCTCGTAAACTTCATCAGGCAACGGATGGTGAAATACATATGAGCGATTTACGCCCTGATATTTACCCGCCAGATGAATTTCTAAATATTTCATAAAAAAACAATAACTAGCATAAAGGGATAATAAAATGATCGATCCAGAAACAATCACACACGATAACGCCCTGGACGTATTCAGGGCGGCATACAGTCGGCGGGTGGGTGTAGGACATGAAAAAATGTCTTATGGCCAATTATCAGACACCATCGGGGTGCAGGTTCGTACCCTTAAATCATGGCGCGATTCTCAGTCGATGCCTCACATGGATAGCTTGTTAAAACTGTGTGTGGTGTTCGGCCCTGACTTTACCTCTGAAATATTAACCGTGGCAGGGCAGGGTGGTGTTGAAAATATTGATCCTTCTACCCGATCAAATGCTCATGCCGCAGCCGCAGATATCACTGATGTGCTGGCAGAAATTACCACTCGGTTGCGTGATGGTGTTTTTTGTCATCGTGATAAAGCAGCGACAGCGCCTTTAATGCTTGATTTATCGCACAAGCTAGAAGAGCAAGCCAAAGCCATGCTGTCTGAGGTTCCGCGATGAAACAGTTTATCCCTTCAGGTTTTTTACTACGGCCTGATCTCTCTTTTGAGAGTTGCATGGTGCCTAAATCACCATGCCTTTTTATTTTATGGTGTTCTCATGAGTAGGGCATCGGCACACATGCAGGCAATCAAGTCATGCCTGAATATGCCAGATCGTGAACAGATGTTCTGGGCTGGATTATTAAAGCATCAGAAAAGAGCTTTATTAATGCTGTCTGGGTTGCCTGATTTTTGGTATTCCAGATCATGGGATCATTTTACTTTGATTGAGCGCCAGAAAATGCTCGATTTAGTAGAAGAGGCGAGCAGCTGGCATCATAAGCTGGAGCCCATAAAAGCATGACCGACCCAATCCAGATAGCCATTGACCAGCTCTCGGCTTATGGGCTGGATATCACCGAGTTTATCGCCGATGGTAAGTTGCGGCGAATAAAAACCAGGGATGACAAGGGCAGTAAAAAATCGGGCTGGTACGTGGCGCATGAATTTAACCTTAATTCAGGGCGTATGGTGATATCGGGGCGTTTTGGCAATTGGAAATATAGCACCGAGGCGCAGGAATTCCAGTTTGATGCCAAGTTCACCGAATCTGAAAAAGCTGCTTTTATAGAACAACAAATAAAACAACGGCAAGCAGCTGAAAAAGAGAAAAAACAACGTAATAAACAGGCGGCAGAACGGGCAGACAAAGCCTGGGCAGGTTTGCCGGTTGAAGGTAAAAGCGAATACCTGGCACGCAAAAAAATACACGGTTTTGGCTGTCGGTACTCTCGCGGGTCGATAGCCATACCGCTATATAAAAACAATAAAATAACCGGTATTCAATGGATTGATAAAGACGGTAATAAAAAGTTTATAACTGGCACTGAAAAACAAGGTGCCTATTTTCTGATAGCAGGTGATAACACCAAAGCGTTTATTGTTTGTGAAGGTTTTGCCACGGCGTGCAGTATTCGCACGGCGACAGGTAGCCCAGTGGCGGTATGTTTCGATGCAGGCAACATGATGCCGGTGGTTGATGAATTAATTGAATCAGGTCAATCCGTTATTATTGCGGCTGATAATGATCATTTAAAAACGGGTAACAAAGGGCTGCAGGTAGCGGCTGCTATTGTTAGAAAATACCCTTCAATAACCACTGGCTGGCCGGAATTTAATCAGGGTGATACAGGTACCGACTTTAATGATTTACACGTATCACAGGGGTTGGATGCTGTAAAAGCAGTATTTGATCGCGTTGAGCCGCAGGCGTTCCCGAGCGAATTTTTACCAGAACAACATAACCCTGATGAATTTACCCCACCTGACCCTTCGGCAAGTGATGAAGAAATACCAGACGAAAATTGGGAGTGGAATCTGCAACGCAATGACAAAGGCAAACCATTGCCATTATCGTCAAATGTCACGCTAATTTTAGAAAACCACGATACCTGGAAAGATTGCCTCTGGTATTGCGATTTCAGCTATAAAATCATTAAAAAATCAGCGCCACTGCCAGACATGGTAACCGGTGAATGGGATGACGGCGATTCGGCACGGCTGGCGGTGTGGTTATCCAATACGTTTAAGTTTGAGCCCGCCCGAAACAAGTTAAATGATGGCTTAGTGGTTGCTGCCCAGCGCAGTCGGTTCCATCCGGTAAAAGATTATTTTGCAGGGCTTGAATGGGATGGCACCGAGCGAATTGATAGCTGGTTGACGGATATATTCGAGTCTGAAGCGAGCCCCGGTTATTTGAATGCGGTGGGCAGTAAGCTGCTGATCGGTGCCGTGGCTCGGGTCATGCGCCCAGGCTGTAAAATGGATAACGTTATGATACTGGAAGGGCGGCAGGGGTTACGAAAATCCACCAGTATCGCCACATTGTTCGGTGAATGGTTTAGCGACGCACCGATACCTATCGGCGAAAAAGATGCCTATCAAAATATTCAGGGCGTGTGGTGCAGTGAACTGGCCGAACTCGACAGCTTTAACAAAGCCGAATCAACCAGCGCAAAACTATTCTTTTCACAGGTCCGTGATCGATACCGTCCGAGCTATGGGCAGCACGCGCAAGATTTCCCACGGCAAACCATTTTTATAGGCACTACCAACCAAGGGGAATACCTCAAAGATTACACCGGCAATCGACGATACTGGCCGGTTAAATGCGGGGCCGTCAACCTTGACCTACTGAAAGACAACCGCGACCAATACTGGGCAGAAGCATTGCACCGCTATAGCCAGGGGGATAACTGGTGGCCAGATGATGACACCCGAGAAGCATTTGAAAACGAGCAGGAACAGCGAATGCAGCTTGATCCATGGCATTACCGCATTGAAGACTGGCTAATAAAACAAACAAAAGGCTGGTGCACGGCTGATGAAGTGCTCTGCTTTGCCATTGATAAAGACATGGCAGCCATCACCCGAGCAGATCAAAACCGAATTAGTCCGATCATGAAAAAGATGGGGTACAAGAACATCCGAAAGCGCCTTGTCATTAACAATCAAAAAGTGAACAGGCATGTGTATGTGAAAGACACAGAGGCAGAAGCGGCATGATTACGCCTAACTTGTTCCGACCGTTCCGACCTTGTTCCGACCTAAAACTGGCAGGTCGGAACACCTTCAAAGCCTTACAGGGTATAACTCTCAGCCATGCTGTTCCGACCGTTCCGACCTATCTCTATATACACATACACACACCCGTGCGCGTCGCGCGCCTGCATGTACGTAATAATCATAAATACGTCGGAACAGTAGGAACAAACAAAGAAACCAGTAAAAAAATCAAAGACTTAAGGTGTTCCGACCTAATGAAAACAGGTCGGAACAAGGTCGGAACGGTCGGAACAACTCAATTTAACAGGGTGATGAATGAAATTTAACCGCTTAAACAAACGGCACTGGGTAAGTGAGTGCGGTCTTTACAATATTTCATCCACCGGCATCGTGGCTGGTATGACCTACGCCGCCCGCTATATGCGTCCAGCAGGCACTTATGACCAGCTTGGTAAGTTCATAAAAGGCACAGCCCAACAGAACGCTGATAGTGCAAAGCAGGCGTGTAGTAAGCACGCCGAGCGATTAGCAGCCAATGACCGCGAAGCAGGGCAGGGGAAAGGATAATGCAAATCAGTATGCAATCTGATATCGACAAAGCCATTAAGCAACTAGGGGCACTGGGTAAGCAGGTGCCATTTGCTGCATCGGTAGCTATCAATCAAACCGTAAAAGATATCCAGAAAGTCGAGCAGGCAGCGATTAAACGTGAACTGGATAAACCAACACCATCAACCGTGAAAGGAATCAGGGTATCGCGTAGCAGTAAACGAAAGCTGGTGGGCACGGTGTTCATCATTCCACACATAGACAAGTTTCTTAAATACCAGATTGAAGGCGGCACCCGTCCACCACGTAGCAAGGCAGAAGCGGTACCGGTTAGTATCAGGCTGAACAAATACGGCAACATACCTGGAAGGCGTCAAGGCAAGCTGGCAAAGCTATTAACCAGACCGGATACCTTTAGTGCAACCATTAGAGGTGTAGCTGGGATCTGGCAGCGAGGCAAAGGCCGCAACCGTAACCGAGTAACCTTGCTGGTTGCATACGAAAAAGAAACAAAGTACAGCCCAGCGTTTAAGTTCTATGAACATGCAGAACGCACAACAGCAAAGCGGTGGCATCGTAACTTCAACAAGGCATTGAGTGCCGCGATCAGGACAGCAAGATGAATACATTAACCCAGACCCAGAGTGATGGCAGCACAGCTGATTATTACGAACTACCGTTTGATGCCTGTGAACTGCAGGACTTAATCAGTTACAAGGATATGAATGCCCAGCTCGGTGAGATATTCCGGGCGGCATACCGCTACGGTCAGGCAGGTCACAGCGACAAGCTGCGAGATGCAAAGAAGATTAAATACTACATTGAGGCAGAGATAGAACGGCTTGAAACATATGCCGTCGAAACAAAAAAGGTACTCCCAGAGGCATTCGCACGTGGGTAATTCCGACCCCGCTTTTTGATTAGGTATAGAATTTATATAGGCACTTTAGTTTATGAATCAACAGGTTACAGATTGCAGTGAGATTAATGGAACAGGTAAAGAACTGGCTTCATGGCTAAAATTGTCTGAAATGAGAGTTGTCCAACTGGCGCAGGAAAAAATTATAAAGCGTGATGACTCAGGAAAATTTTTAATTAAAAACTGTGTAGCCGCATATTGTGAATACATCCGGGGTGTGTCGCGTGGATCGGATACAGCGAAGGAAGAACAAAAAGAGCGCACCCGATTAACTCGTGTTAAAGCGGCTTTGGCTGAACTGGAATTTGAAGAAAAAAAAGGCAACCTGATCGATGCAGAAGTGGCGCGTCGGCAGGGTCATGCCCTGGCGGTGATTTTAAAAAATAATCTGCAGTCAATTGCTGATCGTGTGTCTTCAATTATTGCGGCTGAATCGGATGCCAGTGTGGTTCACGATTTGATTAGTACAGAAGTGCTGAACAGTTTGGATAATGTTGTAAAAAACATGGAACAGACTGAAGTCGATGACGCCACGCTCGATATTACTCGTCGTGACTCGGTTGATATTTTAGAAAAAAATGATGAAAAAGTTTCTCAGGAAACTACTGATTAACGGCCTGCATTCACCGGATGACCGGACAGGCCATGATGAAATTAACAGAGGAATAGAGACGTGAAAGATAAACTGAAAGTAGAAGAGAGCGGCGCAGTAGGGCATTCCGAGTGCAATGCTTTGTTATATGGTCGATTTGAACGCGATGAACACGAAGAAAAGTTATTTGAATATGCTGAACAGTACCATAAAGAATGTGAAGCTTATGATGAAACTGTATGTACCGGCCCACCAGGCAGGGATGGAGTAATGCCGGGTAAC
>JABHSO010000067.1 GCA_018669845.1 Gammaproteobacteria bacterium
ACAGATTATATTGAGTGCATCCTGAACAGATTGTGCGCCTTCATCTTGTAACAGTTGACACAGTGGTTCAGGGCCAAGAGGTACGGTGGATGCAGAGGTATAACACAGTAGATTATCTAATAAGTTATTTAATTTTAAACGTTCTGTATTGTGTAAAGATGGAGCAACCGTAGTTAGTAATGAAAGCAGTGAAGGCTCGGAATCGCATTCGGGGCGTTGGTAGCAAATGTCTGCAGCGTTGAGATCCGTAAGGCTTGGAAACTGAACGGGTTGGCAGGCATTATAGCTATCACATTCACTATCGGCAGGAAGGCTGATTGTTGATGTGTCATCAACATCAACCAGTAACATATAGTGATGTAATTCTCCTTCAGGACTTATACCGTTACCGCTTTCTGCTTCTTCCAGTAAAACCTCCCCCTGTTGGTGTATAGATTCTCTAACTGGAGCTGTCCAGTAATCACCAGCTACCAAGGCATGATCTGATAAGTTGAGTGCCAGAGAAATAACACGTAATTCAATATTGACAGTATTTCCATCCAGATCGACATGACCGGGGTTACCGGAGCCAACACTGGAGGTTAAATCAATGCTTCCTTCAAAGCCTTCTGTTACTGTCCATCCAGCGGATAACTGTTCAATTTTGCACCAGCCATCCCAGCGTCGTACATGTTGCTTTGCAGCAGAAGATGTTGCAGAAAAAGAATTTACAATTGAGGGGCGAACACCATCTATGATTCTTTCACTGCTACCGGTGTCGCGAGCTAAATGAATGCCCAGGCGTGTTTCTGTAATGTCATCAAAAAACTCATAAACATATGAATCACTACTGAAATCAGGGGGAGTATCTGAAGTTTTATAGGCTTCGGCCCCATTTTCAGATGACCATTTAACAATAACACTATCGGGTTGGTTATTTTCATCGTAATGTACATCGTGCAGTTCAACCCTGAACAAATAATTGCCCACCGGATCTCTAAGTTCCAGCTCATCGCTACAGGGATCACAGGGGTCGTTGCTGGTTGACAGGCTGCGTAATACCAGTCTTAAACGTGCGTCTCCAACAGGTGGATTTATATCAGTGCACAGTGGGTCGATCTCCATGGAACAATATTTAACCTGAGCAACTGTTTGGGTGCGGGTTGTTGTGTCGGCACCATGTAGCCCGGGATCGCGTAACATGTCATCATCTAACCAGGCAATAGTACGTTCCCAAATATCAACGTAAAGCCTGTAGGCGCTATCCGGTAGTGCAGGGGGCTGAGGATAATCAAGTTGAAGGTTGTAATCGAAAATATTGTTGTCCGGAGCTTCCGGGTTAGGTTTTACCTGAGCAGGAACTCCATCCACATACACGGCTCCCCAATGTAATTCCGGGCTTTTATCTTCAGCCAGTTGTAACAAAGCTCCAAAACGAGGTGTACCTGTTCCAATAACATCCCGTAGTGCCTGCGTTAACCGGTCTCTGGAAATTAATGCCTGTTCTGTTAAATCAGAATCGGTCAGCATTCTTCCCTGTTGATGGCAAACAGACGAGTAGTTTTTTAACACTTGTCTGCTATTACGTGATATCTGTGTTTTCATGATAACTCCATCATTAAATAGTATTTCTTTTTACAATTCTGCATCAATAGTCTCCGTGATTTCACCGGGAAGGTGGTGTAACGAAGCGTCTGGAATGATGACAGCCTGCATACCGGTAGGTAGAAAATCTTTAAGTTTTTTGATCACCGCTTCACCACGAGCCTGCAGATAAAGGTGGTGATAAGCTCCGGCCTCTGCACCGTCTTGAGCGCCATGTTTAATCTGTTTGGATGTGGCCGGATGTAACACGGCGCAACCAGACTCGCCAAATATGGTTGAGAAAAAAACAGCCTGTTTTATCACATGATTAAACAGTTGTAGTTTACCGGCAGCTTGCTCTGGCAATATACTGGAGTAGCGAATACAACCATTACCAGGTTGCGTGACATCATCATGATCCTTACGGATCAAGCCATTAAAAATACAACCACTGGCAAGAAGATTTTCTGCGAGAGTAATATTTAAAACTGTGCAATATTGCAGTTGAACCAACCCTTTGGCAGCCTGAACTCGTTTAAACAGGCAATCATTTGCGGTGATTACCGGTAAGTCCAGATCGGTACTATGGACTTCAGCTGCCAGTACTGCGCAGCGTTCCAGTTCTAGCCGACCGGAATCTGCTTCAATGGTGTGACTGAAGATGAAACCCTCGAAACGCCAGACAGAAGGATCAACGGGGCCTGTCCCGCTGGGAACCTGTCCAAGCTTGACCCTTTGACGAATTATGATGGCTTGAAACTGATCGTTATCCAGAGATTTATTATGAAAAATAGTGGTATCACCGTTGATCTCTACATTCACGATATTTAGAAAACTTTCATTTTGAATTAAATCTTCATTCCATAAGAAACGTCTTGAAGCAGGTACTTGCGTAAAAAATCCAGGGTGTGTTGCTGTGAACAGTAATACACGGCTGGGGTGAAAATGTCCCTGTCGCCAGTTTGGATTACGAAAATCAATTGTTCTAACTGAAGGATCATCAAAGTATCCGGGAATCCAGTCAGGCTTTAATGTCTTAAAAGGCATTACACTGTGACCCGGATTGCAGCTTTGTGCACCATGCAAACTTGTTTGTCTCCAGCGATATTTTTTGCCGGCAATGTGGCTGATGTTAGCGGCAGGATTGTTTGTTTTTGCAGCGGCAGCCGAACCCTGGCAGCGCAGGTCAACGGTTCCTGCTGGTAGCCCGGGATGCCTTGCCCAGATAGGTGCGATGTCAGGTTTGTCACTACCAGATGATGGCAGGAACTTATTGCTATAGCTTTCATTGCCAGTGTAACCATAGGCCTCCAGAGGAAGTAAAGGCAAGCCCAAACGTGCTGTAGTTGCTACACGTTTCCATGCTTCGTGCACAACGACTTCCATATCGCCTATGGATTCGGCCATTTGCTCGACAACCTGTACTGTGCCTTTTGCTTTACGCCAGGATATAGCGTTGGCTATTTCAAGTCGTTGTCCTTTTTCAAGCGGGGATGCGACATGAACATCTAACAAGGCTGCCAAATAAGGTAATAACCATTTTTGGGAGTCAATGTCATAAGCTTTATCGGTATCGGGGAAGATATCTGCATAACGCTGTAACAGTGTTTGATGTATTTGATCCAGCAGCAGCCCGGATGCATTCAGGTATTTTTTTAGATCCTGCTGTTTATCCCGATCACGATACAGTGTTGGCAGAATTTTATATAAAAGTTCAGCATGGTTGAATTTTTTAGCAGGATGATATGTGTCTGTCATGATCTGCTCCTAAGGCTCGTAGGTCTGGCAATTGATTTGCAATGGATAAGTTGATGTATCCAGGTAAATCAATTGATCGGGATTAATAGAAACTTTTCGAACCTTGCCATCGACACCGGTATGTAAATGCGGTTTGCTGTTACTGTCCATGGTGCTATAAATATTGGGTGAAATTTCGCAGTGGCCATTCTCTACTCCTTCTACCTGTTCCAGTAGACCGATGATTTCGCTACGAAATAAAGCCTGCCCCAGTTTGCGTTGTTTAAGTTGCAAGTTTTGTTGTAGCTGTGAAAATACAGCAGCTTTAACCACATCTTTATCATAAGATGTTTCATCCACCATAATAGTGAGTTTCAATTGCATCAATATCGGTTGATAAGAAACTACTGAAATTGGAGTGTCTGGTAATGCGTGTTTTATCAGGAAATTTTGAATCAGACTGGCTGTATCTGAACCACTTGTAAAGGTCGACCCTCCAGCGGCAACGATGACAACCTGTACTTGCAGGCGAGCGGGTCTGTCGGGAATTTTCTCAAAAGCTCTAGCTTGCCAGACCATGCTGTGATGGGCCGCCAGGTGTGTAAAGTCATCGATTGAAACAGCTCTACCCAGAGTTAATACCGTGGCCGGTGCATTTTCACGCATAGAGCTCGGTGCTTCTTTTTGTGCGCCACCACTGGCTGCTATTGGCGCTATAAAACTTTTTACCAGGGAGTGGGGTCGGGCAACTTTAAACAATGAATTTGCGGGTAAGTTACCTTCTTCTCCATAGCCATTGCGATAGCGTACACGCACATTATCGATACCTGTGGGTAAACGTCTTGCATGTTTTCCATCACCAAAGCACAGTGATAGTTTATTGTCTTCATCTACTTTAACGCTGTAATGAAAATCCTCAGCAGCTGATCTGGATAGTCGTTCGACCTGCTGCCATATTCGCTGCCCGACTCGTACTGTCAGGTCGGCACGAACTCCGCTATTAAAACTGGCATCAGAAACCCAGGAGATATTATCCGAACTTAAGGGAAAGCGTTGATTTGTTTTTGATGCATCACCATTGCCGACGATTTTTTCAGTTTGAGTTTCTCCATGAGTTGCAGCTACCGCATTGGCGTAAATTATACTGTTATGCTTTGTGAACTGACTGGAATTTAAATCCTTATGAAAAGCGGGGTAGAGGTATAACTGTCGACCTTGAATTTCTTTAAGCTCCACAGATACTGCATGTTTGTCACTGGCACAAATTAATTTTTGTCCCAGTGTCAGGCTGTTCGCTAAAGAGGCATTCTCCAGCTCTAGAACAGTTGATGAATCACTGCTGTTTGAGTGCCAGGGGAGGAGATTGTTAATATTGAAATTGCGATGTTTTAGCACTGTTTTGAATGAGG
>JABHSO010000156.1 GCA_018669845.1 Gammaproteobacteria bacterium
AATAACAATAAATGCTGTCATTAGTGAGCTGACTTTTCATTAAACAGTCTACTGAATAGTGGCCGTAACGACAGATTTGATTGAAAAAGTTTTTTTTAAAGCAGGGTGATGCTGGGTTAAGTTCCTATATGTGGATTTGGGTTATACAATGAAACCAGGGATGTCGCCTTTACCCGACCGGGTATTGTGGTGCCTGAGGTTATATATTATGACAAGGTGCGTAATTTAGTGCTGTCAGCAGATGGCATCATGTTCTACCACGATATATTTACTGACAATGGTAATTTCTCATTTACAGCGGGTGGTGGGGAAACCCTGGTGGATAAGAATGTAGAAATAGCTTATTTATTTGAGGACCGATTGGGGGAACTGGAACCAGATGGAGTTACCTGGTTATTCAGTGGTTTTTTCACTACCCTGGACGAGCAATTTAAGTTGGGTATTAGTGGAGCCTTATCTTCTATGAACTATACCCCTGGAACAGGTGATTTCCTTGCTGACGGAAGTGTAGACTTTAAATACTGGATAGCCTCTTTTCAATATAATCAGGAAAAATGGTCTGTATCGGCTGAATTCATGCGGGAACCTGTTCGCTGGAATGGATTTGGTCTGTTTTTTCCAGATAACGAATTAACTGCCGAAGCATATTATTTACAGGCTGCATTTCAAATCAAACCAAAAGTTGAGCTGATGTTCAGGCTTGAAGAAGGTTTTTCTGATAAAAATGACAGAACTGGTGAAAAAGCTGCTGCATTATCGGGTGGCTTTTTACCCGCTCATAGCCTGTATTCTAAAATACTGACGACTGGTTTACGTTGGGATATTTCCCCTTCAATTATGGTACGTGCAGAATTGCAGTTTCATGAAGGAACTTTCATCCTTTCAGGAAGGGAAAATGAAAATCGGGCGAACCTGGTAAAAGACTGGAATCTAATTTCTTTTTTAGCTTCATACCGGTTTTGATCTATGTCGTTTAATCCGCCGAAAGGGACTTCAGCAAAATTTTTCAGCCTGCGCTGGAGCATTATCATATTACTGAGTTTGATTTTGCTGCTTGTTAACAGCGCTTTAACCTATCTCAATTATTCTCAATCTACTTTGCAATATGCTACTGAGCTGGAAAATGTGAGGGCTATACAAACCCAGCAAATCAAGGCTCTTCTGACAGATGGTTATTCAGCTCTGTCGCGTATATCTACATTTATCCCGTTAATCGGAACTTCTCAAAGTGGTGTCAGTACTGAAAGTAGCTTGCGCAATATGCTGGAACAATCCGGCACCTTGCTTGATATTGAATGGGATATCCAGTCTCTGTATCTTTTTTCAAAACAGGAGAAGATGGTATTGAGCTGGCCGGATATTCCAGGTCTGGACTTAAAATATCCTCCCAATATGGTGTTGAAAAAAACACAAATAAGTGAAGCATTAATTTGTGCGCCGGGCTGTCTCCAATATGTAGCCAGCCCAATACTTGATAAGGGTGAAACCACTGGCCACTTGTTGATCGGACGATCTATTGCAACACCGATCTTAACATTTAATAATTTGACTAAATCTGAAGTTGTTATTCTTAGTTCACAAACTTCAGAATTGACTACAGAAAACTCATCTCTACGACATCTTTCCTATTGGGATAAATATATATCAGCAATAACGCACCCTGAAAAAACCTATTTAATTATTAAGCAGGTGGAAAGCCAGATATCGTTAGGGGAGGTGGCTCAAAAACCTCATCAGCTGAAAGTTAATAATGAGTGGTTTGAAGTGCATCGAGCTGATTTTGGAGCAGAAGGACTCGACTTTCTAATTATTAATAATATTACCAATAACAGAAGGCAGATAACTGAAGCCGCCATTAATAATATTTTAATTGGGATACTAGGGTTGATTTTAAGTGAAGTATTGTTGATTTTTTTATTACGAAGCCCGGTGACACGACTTGTAAACCTGACTGCTAACTTACCTCTTCTGGTTGAAGGCAAGTACCAGTTGTTACGAAATAAATTACATCAGGATAGAAAACCAAAGAAGTTTATAAATGAAATTGATATCACTCTTGATGCAACGATGGAGTTGGCTGATCGACTTGAAACTTTACAGATTGCACGTGAGGAGGCAGAGCTTAACCTAACCTGGCTTGCTGACCATGATACCCTGACGGATCTGATTAATCGTAGACGGTTTCAGGCTGATTTTGAAGGTATTCTAAAGCAGGCGAAACGTTATCATCACCAGGGTGCATTATTGTTTATGGATCTTGATGCCTTTAAAGAAATTAATGATTTGAGTGGACACCTGGCTGGCGACAGCCTGCTTCGGCAGGTTGCCGATACCATGCGCCATTTCATTAGAGAAACTGACCTTCTAGCCAGATTAGGAGGAGATGAATTTGCCATTGTTATGACTGAAGCAACAGAAATACAGGCAATCGAACTGGCTGAAAAAATCTGTAAAGTGGTTAGTAAACTAAATGTCTTTACTGAAGTATTTACACATGCTGTTTCAGTTAGTATTGGTATAGCCTTATTTCCAGATCATGGAAAAAATGTACCTGAGTTAATGGCCAATGCGGATATGGCTATGTATCAGTCTAAAAAAATACACCCTGGACGCTCGCATATATTTTCAATTGATGAAAAAGCCAGGGAAAAACTAAACCAACGATTAATAGTTAAAGATCTGATCATCGAAGCACTTGATCAGCATTTATTTGTATTTCAATATCAGCCAATAATTGATGTGAAAACGCAACGGATAAAATACTATGAAGCATTAATTCGCATTCGTAAAAGGGATTCGCAACTGCTCTATCCTGATTCATTTATTCCGCTGGCTGAACAGACAGGAATGATTCAAAAAATTGACCAGTGGGTTATTGATCAGGCAATTACAGTGTTGCAGCAATATTCAGATATAGCACTTTCAATCAATCTATCCAGCCATGTTTTAGCCGATGAAGCAGTGGTTGATTCTCTGGCTGAACAAATAGCTCAGTCAGGTATTGAACCTTCTCGTCTTTTGCTTGAAGTGACCGAATCCGGTGTAATTCATAATATCAATACAGCGGTCAATATTATGCAAAAAATTCGTTCTATAGGCTGTAAATTTGCACTTGATGATTTTGGAACTGGGTTTGCATCTTACAATCATTTAAAATTATTACCCGTAGACATCATAAAGATAGATGGATGTTTTATAAAAAATATAGAAACTTCTCCAGAAGACAGGATGTTTGTGAAATCCATTACTGAAATTGGTGGCAGCATGAATATGCAGATAGTTGCAGAATATGTTGAGAATGGTGAAATTCTTGAGATACTGAGTGAACTGGGTGTTCAATATGCTCAGGGCTATCACATCGGAAAGCCCGCTGCTTTGAATGCAAAGATAGATGTAGACCTGTAAGTAGGGTGCGCCATGCGCGCCATTCCATTAGAATACCCTCTTAATTAACAACTCTCCTTCAAAATGAATTGTCAAAACCTATGTTAAGCAGTCTATTTAAACCCGCCTGGCAAAGTGGCTCTGTTGAAAAACGTTTACGAGCTATTTCCAGCATGGATGGATCAAGTGTTGAAAAACAGGAAATACTTGCTCAATTAGCTACGGAGGATGTCGAAGCTTCAGTTCAGATAGCCGCTATCAATAAGTTAACAAGTGCAGTGAGATTGCATGAATTAACATTGAATAGTGCAAATGATTCGGTTCGTTTAAAGGCTGAAAACAGGTTGAATGAAGTATTGGGAGAGAATAGTTCTCTTAGTGATCAAGATTATCGTGAGTTGATCAGTCGCTTTCCGGAACTGAAAGTACGCATTGCGGCTCAGGCTACTACAGCTGCTATCAGAGCGGAAGTACTGCAGAATATTCCCACCGAGCAATTGCTTGAAGTACTTGAGTTAACGATTTATTCAGACTCAAGGCAACAGATTGCTGAGAGAGTGTCAGCGATTGAAATGCTGGAGTCAGCCAGGAAAACATTGCGAGGCAAAGATAAAACAGCTGAGCGGGTTATTAAAGCCAAGATCGATGAAATCAGAAAAGTAGCGCGTCAAAATGCTGAGAACCTGAATACTGTTGAGAAATTAATTGACGAAGTTGAGTATCTGGCAAGTCACGATTGGCTTTCAGAATTTAAGGCTAAATTACTGGCTCACCGGAACCACTGGGATAATCTTCAGTTTGAGGTAAATGAAAAATTGAGGCAGCGTTATAAAGTTGCCCGGGAAATTATCGATTCTCGATACGAAGAGCAGAAAGTAATCGAAGAAACTCACCATTCTCAGGATCAGGTAGTTGATGAGATTGAGGTTTTTCTCAAAAGGTCAGCGAATATGGATCTTGCTGGCTCTATAGATGGTTTAAAGGAATCTCTCGAAAGGCAAAAACAATTTGGGGCTCGATGGCAGGAACTCTCCGTTAAAGCCCGACCCACTCTTATTAAAGATGAGCTAGTTGATAAGATGCTTCGGGCTTTGCAATCTGCAAGTGAACTATTGACCGAAGCCAGGGGTGTCTTACAGCCAGAAGTAGTCAGTGAACAAACAGAGACTGGAAGTAGCAAAGAAACCTCCGATATAAGCAAGGTGGAAAAAGCGAGTCAAAAATTAAATTCGGTATTAAAAAAACTTAAATGGCCATCTGATTTTGGTGAATTTAAATCGAAAACTGAATTACTGCTGCAGCTAACAAACTGGAAAAATGCACAGAAAGCTTCAGCCGTTGAATACCAGGAAAGACTTGATTCGGTGCATAAAAAGATAGGGTCTATCTTTCATTTTTCTCGCACAGGCAATTTGATGAGAGCCAAACAGTTCTATGAAAGAACTGAGAAAAGGCTGCATCAATTTAATGAGAAAGATTGTTCTAAACTGGAGGAACGTCTGGCAGAAGCTCATGAAGCACTGGATAAAATGGGTGACTGGAAAAATTTTGCCACTGAACCCAAGTATCTAGAGTTATGCGATGCAATGGAGTTACTGGGCAAATCGAAACACCATCCTGACAAACTTTCCAAAGAGATAAAAGATCTACAGAAAAGTTGGAAAATGCTCGGGCATTCGGATATTTCAGATCAATATTGGCCGAGGTTTAAAGAAGCTGCCGATAAAGTGTATCAGCCCTGTGCTGAATTTTTTGATAAACGACATAAAACCCGTAAAGACAATCTCCAGCAGCGACAGCAAATTGTGGATCAGTTGAGAGAATTGCTGAAAAATACAGATTGGGATAATAGCCCTGACTATAAGGCCGTGCAGTCTTCGCTGCGAAGCTTAGGTGAGAAGTTTTCTAAAATAAAAGAAGTTGAACATGGGCCGGGTCAAAAACAATGGAAGGTCTATTCAACACTTAAAGATGATGTTTATGAGAAATTAAATGTGGCGTATGAAGCTAATATAGTTCTCAAACAGGAGCTGATTAAACAAGTGATTGTGCTAGCAGAAGGAACGGCTCGGCAAGAGAATCTTGCATCGCTTAAGATTTTGCAAACAAGGTGGAAACAGGTGGGTGTTACCCGGCGCAATGCCGATCAAAAAGCCTGGAAAGAATTCAAGAAGCAGGGTGATCTTGTCTACAGCAATGTGCAACAGTTGCGTCAGGGAGAACGGGATGAAATAGATTTACAGCTTAATGCTTACCGGAATATTGTGAAGGAAATTAAGCAACTTGCCAAAACAGCTAAAGATTTATCTGAGGCTGATCAGCAGTTTGTTGTACTTCAGGAAAAATATGAAAACTTACCCGAGTTGCCAGACCAGCTTCCGGAAAAACTGGTTGAAGGTATTCAACGTGATTATCAGCATGCCTGTGACCTGTTTGACAATAGCCATTCGAGAATTATTAACAGTATGCATAATCGGCAGATAGAAATGCTTAGGAAGAAGGCGATTTTATGTGTGCAACTTGAAGCATTAGGAGAGGCAGCCTCTGAGCAGGAGTTACAGGAAATTACGCAACAATGGGATGCCATTGAATTACATGATTCCGCATTATCCCGACGAATAGAAAAACGTAAAAGATCTGCACAAACTAGTCTGGATAGAAAACAAATTTCGGCTCAGCGACGATTACTTTGTATTCAGCTCGAAATTACAAAAGGTGTAGAAAGTCCTGCTGAAGATAAAAACCTGCGTATGCAATATCAGCTGGATCAAATGAATGAACTGGGTCTTGGTCATCAAACATCGGACAGTAAAGAGCAGCTAGAAATGATGGAACTGGACTGGTTGTGTATGCCGGGTGCTGAAGCAGAGCAGCAAAAAATACTGGATGAACGTTTTCAGCGGGTGCTGCAAAAGAAGTAGAAAGGATGCTGGTGCGCACCATCTTTTTTGGTTTACAAATATTTCTGCCAGAACTCGGCAGAACCAAATTCATCGCCCAGTTGATAAGGTTTGTACCCTGAAGCCAGGTAAGATTTTTGGGCAGCCTCATTTTTGCTCAAGACTTCTAATGTTAATTTGCAGCAGCCATTATCTTTAGCCAGTTGTTCTGCCTGTTGCATCATCTGTCTTGCTATTCCCTGTTTTCTATAAGCCTCGACCACAAATAAATCATGAATATTGAGAAGGGGTTTACAGGCGAAGGTCGAGAAGGCTTCAAAGCAATTACACAAGCCAATAGCATTGTCTCCATCATATGCCAGGAAAATTGCGCATTCCTTTCTTAATTTAAGGCTCGAAATGAGATTGTTACAGGTAAATTCTGTTAAGGCTTCGCTGCCACCCATCGGGTGATTGGCATACTCATTCAACAGTTCAACAATGGCTTCGGCCTGTTTGGGATCTGCCAGGTCAGCTCGCTTTATTTGTATCATTATTTTACTTTTGATTTTTTAGGTTTTCGGGGTGCTCTTAATGCTGCATCCTGGGCACGATTTGTCCACAGATGAGTTTGTTCGGGATCTTCAAAAAAAGACTCGGGAGCTTGATAGTAAGACATTTTATAAACCTTTCCACCAGCTTTGCTGTAGCTAAAAGCGGAACAGTCCTGTGCTTCAAAAAAGGGGATGCTTTGTGTATCAGCTTTGAGGTACAACTCATTTTCTGCAATCAGAGCAAACATCAGCCCGTCATGAAAAATTCCAAAACCTCCGAACATTTTTCGTACAGATGATTCACCTGATTCTCGTAAACGATCAAGAACTTCTTCAACAAAAACATTTTCAGAAGGCATTAATTTTCGACCAGTTTTTCCTCGGGTTTAAAAAAGTTTCTCGAACCTTCATAAACTATTTTCCAGCCATCAGCCTGTTTTTTCCAGTACAGTTCTTTAGCGCCATCTGTATTTAAATTATTGCTGTTGTAAACCTGGTCGTAATGAATC
Source organism: Gammaproteobacteria bacterium (assembly GCA_018669845.1). Classification (GTDB taxonomy): domain Bacteria; phylum Pseudomonadota; class Gammaproteobacteria; genus JACNJF01. The sequence goes on from JABHSO010000156.1 coordinate 7,327, forward strand.
AGCACTAGCTCTTCTTCACCGGGATATTTGTAAATATTCAGATTGCTGTATTCAATTTTGATATTGTCTCTATCCCTATTCACCCAGCGTTTGTGTCCTTCCCATTGTTTGTAGTTTCTGCCTTCGATATCAAGGTCGTTTTTTGAGTAGTGCTCGGTATAACGTTGGTGAATATTGCTTTCCCAGTCATTTATCCATTTGCTTAGATTTTGTAGCATGAGTTGCTGGTTATTACGCCACTGTTCGGTGGTGATCCAGTTAATACTTTTTGTGTTAATGATCGGTGTGTGTAAATCGGGTTCAATGTATTGCTGAATATTGAGGAAGTCATTGTTGCTTACAACCATGCATCCATTACTGGCCCAGGGTGCGCGGTTATAGGTGTAGGAAGGCGTGCCGTGTAACCAAATTCCGCCACCACTGCGTTTTTTTCGGCTATCCCATACATTTGGGTAGTTGACCGGGAATGCACCGCGTCCATATAAATCTGGTAATTCCTGATCATCGATATAACGAGTGACATGGTAAACACCGATAGGTGTTTTCTGATCGCCACGCTTTTGCTTTCCATAACCTTTCAAACCGATAGTCAGAAAGTAGTCTGCCTCCAGAACAGGGGTTCCCTGCTCATTGCGATACACATACAGTCTTGATTGAGACTGATCAATTATAATTACGTAAGGCTGGTTGTCGGCAATCTGAATGATATTTTCTGGCAGGTACCCGGAAAAAACCTGGGATTGTTTATGTGATAAACGTTGTTTGATTTCAAATGTCAGGTTATTCAGTCCAGTTTCTTTAGCTATACCGGAACCGATACCGGATATTACACCTGCTTTGGCCATTAACAGGTCGCCAAACAACAATTGACCCACTTTACTATTGGGATATTGTTGAATGAATTCTCGTGTATCGGCTAATGCCTGATCATGTTTGAAGTGTTGAATATCGCTAATGGTCTGTAACAGGCTTTGTTCATAGCTCAGACTCTTTTCTTCAGCAAAAGATGTCGCCGTGAAAAATAACAGCAGGATTAGCAGACAGGGTTTGCTCATAATACAGCGACAGTTGATTCTTTGGTTATTTTCCAGCTATCACCGATTTTAGTCAGTTGAATACGTTTAACGACTTTATCTTTGTAAGTTGGAGATTTAAAGCTTTGATGAAAATCAATGATAGCACGTGTGCTGCTTTGTGATTTTATCTGAAAGTTAGATAGTTTTACCTGAATGGAACCTGGTTTCAGGATACGTGATCGACGATAGTTTACCCACGTTTGATGACTGGCCTTGCCACCTTTGTAGCCTTTTGAATAAGCTTTGGTGTAGTTTTTGAAATTCTTCTGGCTCCAGGCTTTAGCCCAGTCCTGTAAGGGTTTGATGAGTTGTTCTTTTGTGACTTTGGGTGGTTTTTTAGTTTTAACAGGTTCTGTTTTTGCAATAGGTGCGGAAGCTACCTGTATTGTTTTAGCTGGTTGGGCAGGTTGAATTGTTGTCAGGTTATTGACATTGTGTAATGAAGTTAAAGCCGATAACTTGATTTTACCCATTACGCTTCGAGGATTTTTCTCTTTGCTTAATGCTTTGCGGTAAGCTTCACTAGCCAGGCCCTGATACAGCAGGTTTAAATTTTGCCAGGCTGTTGCATAGGCAGGGTGAGTTTTTAGCGAAGTGATCAGTAAATCGATGGCCTGGTCATATTTGCCCTGATCGATATAAATCATCGCCAGGTTATTTCTGGGTTCTGGTAATTCCGGGTTACTCTGAATGAGTTGCAGATAATAGCGCTCGGCGATACCGGGTTGTTTATTGTGCTGAAATGCAACAGCCGTTAAAAATTGAGTTTGAACATTCTGAGGCTGCTGTCGCAACATGGCCAGACCAGTTTTTGCAGCGCGGCTGAATTTGCGCTGATTTAACTCGGTTTCAAGCTGTTGAATGGTGTTACTCAGGACTGAGCTGGATATAAAACAGGATATCAGGAGTACTAACAATCTGAGCATAGTTGTGAGGAATCAAAAAAGCAAAATACAGAACTATTAAGTATAGCAAGGAGTGGCAGTTAAACAAATATTTGAACAAGCGGGAACCCAGTAGAATTCTTTTTAGTCATTATTAAAGGTCTCTGGTATTCTTTTTGTTATAAAAATAAGCAGCAATAACAAATCTGGAACTACTTTATTAACCAAAAAAGGTAATCCTATGAAAAAAATAACAATTGTTGGCGCGGGTCGAGTGGGTGAAGCCACGGCTCAACTGATTGCACAAGAGGATCTGTGTAAGGAGCTCATGTTAATGGATATTCGAGAAGGAGTGCCTCAGGGAGTGGCTCTGGATATTCAGGAAACGGCCCCGTTGCTGGGTTTTGATACCAAGGTCAATGGCTGTCACCAGGCCAATGGCATAGCAGATTCTAACCTGGTTATTATAACTGCCGGGTTGCCTCGTAAGGATGGTATGTCTCGCTCTGATGTATTAGAAGTAAACATCAATATTATCGATGATATTGTTCAGAGCATTGTAAAATATGCACCCGATGCCATTGTATTACTGGTTTCCAATCCGATTGATACCCTGACTTATGAAGCGTTTAAACGTAGTGGTTTTGATCGGCATCGAATTATTGGTCAGGCTGGAGTGCTGGACTCAACCCGGATGGCGAGTTTTATTGCAATGGAATCAGGCCTTTCTGCAAAAGATATTGATGCCATGGTGCTTGGCGGACATGGGGATACGATGGTGCCAATGATTCGTTTCACCACTATTTCAGGTATTGGAATTGAATATCTGTTAGATGCTGAATTGATTGAAGATATTGTTGAGCGTACCCGAAATGGCGGTGCTGAAATCTTAAGCCTGCGTAAAAACAGCAGTGCCTATGATGCTCCTGCCGCTGCGATAACGGCTATGGTTGATGCCATTGTGCATGGTCGAAAGCGAATTATGCCGGCAGTAGCCATTTTGCAGGGTGAGTATGGTTTGCATGATATGGCGATGGGAGTGCCCTGTGTGCTAGGTGATAAAGGTGTGGAATCTATTATTGAATTACCCTTGAATGAAATCGAACAGAAAATGTTTGATGAATCCGCAACGGCTATTCGTCAGGATATTGATAGCCTTGCATAGAGTAAATGATCACAAGTGACAAGTTTATATCTGGTTGATTCCAGTATTTATGTATTCAGGGGCTGGTTTAGTTTACCGGATAGCCTGATCAATCAGGATGGTCACTCGAATAATGCATTGATTGGGTTTAGCGACTTTGTTTATCATTTTTTGCACAATGAAAAACCGCGCCATGTTGTGTTTACTTTTGATGAAAGTCTAAAGCATTCTACGCGTAAAACAATTTACCCTGAGTACAAGGCGAATCGTGCTCCAGCACCTGAAGATTTAAAACGTCAGTTTCAGTGGTGCAGGGACTGGGTTCAGGCTCTAGGTATTACTCAGGTTGCCAGTGATCGACATGAAGCAGATGACCTAGTCGGAACACTGGCAGAAATTCATCGTAGTGAATTGTGTAATATTATTATTCTTACCGCGGATAAAGATCTGGCCCAATTGATTCGAAAAGATGATTTCTGGTGGTCGTTTGCGACCGGTCAAAAACTCAATTATCGTGCATTGGTAAAAAAATTTGGGGTGAAGCCAGAACAGATAGCTGACCAGCTGGCATTAGCCGGTGATAAGGTGGACAATATTCCGGGTATTCCCGGAGTTGGAATGGCTATTGCGGGGCGCCTGTTGACTAAATTTGAAACGCTGACAAACCTTAGGGAAAACCTGCAGCAGGTAAAGTTAATGAAATTCCGTGGTTCAGAGAGAATAATGAGGCTGTTAATAGAACATGAATCTGTGCTGGATATTTCCTCGCAATTAACGCCCATAAACTGTCAGGTCGACAGTATGAAAAATGTTCAAATTGATAAAAGTAAAGTAGATGAAGAGAAATTGATGAATATGATGCAGTATCACAAAATGGGTGATAGCCGACAGCAGAAGTGGCTGCAATTGATAAATTCTAAAACCATATAAAACGTAACTATGAAATTACTTTTATTTAACAAACCTTACCGTGTCATGAGCCAGTTTTCTGCTGAAGGTGATAAAACCACACTGGCAGAATTTATAGATATTAAAGATGTCTACCCGGCAGGCAGGCTGGATTTTGATAGTGAAGGATTGATGGTGTTGACTGATGATGGAAAGTTACAGGCAAAAATCACTTCTCCTGACAGTAAAAAATATAAAACTTACCTGGTTCAGGTAGAAGGTGAACCTGATAGAAAGGCACTGATAAAATTACAAAGGGGTGTCGAGCTTAAAGAGGGCAGGACTTTACCTGCCAGGGCTAAAAAGATTGCCGAACCCGAGCAGTTGTGGGATCGAAATCCTCCTATCCGTTTTCGTAAAGATAGCCCGACCAGCTGGCTGGAGATTCAAATTCGAGAAGGCAAAAACCGACAGGTAAGGAGAATGACTGCAGCAGTGGGATACCCCGCGTTACGGCTGATTAGATCCAAAATAGACGACTGGGATTTGCAGGGATTAAAACCCGGAGAGTACCGCTTAATTGAAGAGTGAATATGAATATTTGGCAACAGATAGAAAAGGATATTTCAGAACAATCAGAAAAGCCATTCCATATTCTGGAAAAGCATAGTATTGCTGGTGGCGATATCAACAATGCCTTTAAAGTCAGTGATGAAAAACAAACCTATTTTGTAAAAACAAACCGTCAGCAGCTGGCTTATATGTTTGAAGCTGAAGCAAGAGCGCTACAGGAATTACATCAAACTCACAGCGTTAAAGTGCCAGAGCCAGTTTCGTTTGGTGTGTCAGGTCATGAATGCTATTTTGTGATGAAATGGATAGACATGTCTGGATCACCCGGCGGGCAGCAGTTTGGTCAAAAAATGGCGGAATTACATCAAAATACCAATGAACAATTTGGCTTCTATCTTGATAATACTATTGGTTCGACCCATCAACTCAATCAGTGGTCAAATGACTGGGTAGATTTCTGGCAGAAACAGCGGCTGGGCTATCAACTGGATCTGGCAAAACAGAATGGTTTTGGCGGACAATTATATGGTCTTGGTTTACAGTTAATAGAAAAAACACCATTGTTTTTTGAAACATACAAACCCGTGGCATCGTTACTGCATGGTGATTTATGGGCTGGTAACTGGTCTAGCGATGAAAAAGGTTTTCCAGTTATTTTTGACCCTGCCAGTTATTATGGAGATCGTGAAGCTGATCTGGCAATGATGGAATTATTTGGTCATCCTGGGCGACAGTTTTTTGATGCCTACAATGAAGTGTTTCCGGTAGATGAAGGATATTCTATACGCAAGAAATTTTATAATGTTTACCATATTCTCAATCATGCTAATTTGTTTGGTGGATCCTATGCCATGCAGGCACAGAATATGATTGAAAATTTACTGGCAGAAGTAGCTTAAAGGTCTTAAATAAATGTATAAAACTTTGATCAAAGCTGAAGAACTGGTTTCGCATCTTGAAGATGAAAGCTGGCTGATATTTGATTGTCGCTTTGATTTGGCTGATGTGGATAAGGGGCATAAGTCTTATGCTGAATCTCATATCGCTACTGCAAATTATGCTCATCTTGATTTTAACTTGTCTTCTCCCATTACGCCTGACTCTGGGCGGCACCCTATGCCTGATATCAATAAATTGAACCAGTGGCTGGCTTCATGTGGTCTTACTGAGCACTGTCAGGTAGTGGTTTATGATTCTTCTTCTGGTGCCATGTCTTCACGTTTGTGGTGGTTATTAAAATGTCTGGGTCATGAATCGGTTGCGATTCTGGATGGTGGATGGCAGGCCTGGGTTAATCAGGGCTTAGCAGTGGATAGTAAATTACCTGAATGTCAGGCGTCGACTTTTAGCGCTGATTTCAGTGATCACTGCGTGGTGACTACTCAGAAAGTATTAGATAATTTAAATTCTGATGAATTTAAGCTGATTGATGTCAGAGCAAATGAACGGTTTATCGGGAAGCAGGAGCCTATCGATCCAGTGGCTGGACATATTCCTGGAGCGATAAATATGCCGCTTACCGATAATCTGGATGAAAATGGTTTTTTCAAGACAGTTGCTCAGCTAAAAGAAATGTATGCCCCATTGTGTGAATCGACACCTGCCGATAAGCAGGTGTATATGTGTGGCTCAGGTGTGACAGCCTGCCACTCGGTTTTTGCACTGAGTGTTGCTGGTTTTGCTGTGAGCAGAGTGTATGCAGGGTCCTGGAGTGAATGGATTCGAGATCCGCAACGACCCGTCGCAATCGGTTCGGAATAATGTAGATGCCGGATAATATTTTACATTTCCCGAATAAAATAAAAGAGGCTATTGACGAAGAGCAGTGGAAGGCTCTTCAGGCTGAGTTTTATCTTGATTGTTATTTTGCGATTAAAGGCGTTCCTGCCAGTGATCCCGAAGAACTTCAGCAATGGTTGTTGGAAGCGAAAATAAAAGCAGATATCGAAAATCCTTTTTTTCGCGGTTGGTTAGTCAGGCGTTTAAGTGAAGAAAATACTGTCTGAACTGATGAAATTTCAGGTACGGTTAGTATTTACTATAGTTTTACTGTTGCTGGGAAGTTACTTCCTTTTTTCTGATGGACTGGGAAATCAGGCTTCCAGGTCAATAAAAGAATTATGGGATTTGGGGCATATTGTTTATTTTGCAGTAACGGTTTATTTGATCATTGAACTTGGTTTACTGAAAAAATTATCTTTGCCTGTTCAATGGCTGACTTTAGTTTTGTTGAGTTTGTTGTGGGGTACGTTGATTGAGGTTCTTCAGTACGATACACAAAGAACACCCGATCTGCATGATATTTTCAGAGACCTGACTGGTTGCCTGCTGGTTTTATCGTTTCATCCTGCATTATTAAAATTATCTAACGATACCGGAGTGATCTTTATCCGGTTAGCTGTTTCCCTTCTCTTGATTATTCAATTGATACCGCTGAGTATTGCATTGATTGATGAATTTATAGCTCGATATCAGTTCCCTGTATTATCAAATTTTGAAACACCCTTTGAACTTGACCGCTGGGGTGGTGGAGAGATTGTTCAACTTGATGCTGAGTCCAATTCATATCAGTTAAAAGTTAACTTAACTACAGACAGATACTCTGGAACGGGTTTGGAATACTTTCCATCAGACTGGAGAGCTTATAAATCGGTGAAGCTGAAGTTTTTTAATCCTTCCTCCAAGGGTTTAAATCTGGTGATCAGGATTCATGATGCTAAGTATGAAACAGGTTCTAGGGCCTATGCCTATAGTGACCGGTTTAATACTCGAGTAAAATTGAATCAGGGCTGGAATGATATAACACTATCTTTAGCTAAAGTGAAATCAGCTCTGCGTACTCGAAAGATGGATCTAAGTCAGATTGCAGATATTAGTTTTTTTGTGATGAGGTTGCCTGAACCTGGGGTGCTTTACCTTGATAGTATAGGTTTGCAGTAGGAAGTTGGTGCGCACGGCGCACTCTACGAAATAGAAGGTTTCCATGTGATATTGGTTATTAAGCGGTAGGGTGCGCCATGCGCACCATTATCTAAATTAGTAGCTACGCTTAACGGCATAATCTGCCAGAAACAATAATGCCTGTTTAGCCTGAGACTCAGGCAAACTGGAGATCGATTTTTTAGCTATCTCAGCATGTTCGATGGCTTGTTGATGAGTGTATTCCAGAGACCCTGTCTGTTTTAAGATAAGTGTAATTTCTTCGATCTTATCTAGCCCCCCATTTTCGATAGCCTCACGAATCAAATCTCGTTGCTCTTCGGTTCCTTGTTGCATGGCATGGATAAGCGGTAGTGTTGGTTTACCTTCTGCCAGATCGTCACCGACATTTTTACCCAGTTCTTCACTATCGGCTTCGTAATCTAAAGCATCATCTACCAGTTGAAAAGCGATGCCCAGGTGTTTGCCGTATTCACCCAGAGAATCTGAACAATGTGCAGGGGAATCGGTAATAATTGAACCTGTTTTACAAGCGCCCTCAAACAGGCAGGCTGTTTTATTGTAGATAACCTGATGGTATTTTTCTTCTGTCGTATCAGGGTCGTTTATGTTGAGTAGTTGCAGAACTTCTCCCTGAGCAATGGTGTTGGTCGTATCGGCCAGTAAATTCATGATTTGCATCGACTCGGCCTGTACCATCAATTGAAATGCACGGGAATAGAGATAGTCTCCGACTAATACAGCGGCTTCATTGCCCCAGATTGAACTGGCGGTTTGTTTACCACGGCGCATTTCAGATTCATCAACCACATCATCGTGTAACAATGTGGCAGTATGGATAAATTCGATAATAGCGGCGAGTAGTGCATCTTTTTCACCCTCATAACCACAGGCTTTAGCGGCCAGCATGACCAGCATAGGACGTAATCGTTTACCACCACTGTGAATAATGTGCTGACTCAACTGGTTAATTAAAACCAC
>JABHSO010000141.1 GCA_018669845.1 Gammaproteobacteria bacterium
AAAAAGTTTTTTTAAGCTTAAGAAAGCATCTCATGCTCTAAATATATTGGAATTTAGAAATAACTAATCCCATTCTCTTCCTCTGTGGTGAATAATATTTTCAATGAGATAGGATAGCTGAGCCTCAGGGGTAATCAGGAAAGTTTGACTTATTGAAGCACTCACTTTCTGCAAACACTCATCACCGGCAATATGTCCGTAACAATCATTGAACTGTTTAAAATAATCAATATCAATAATTAGTAGGGACACATGCTCAGATGTCCTTTTTGCCCTGCTCCACTCAACTTTTATTCTGTCATTAAAACTACGACGGTTTGGTATATTAGTAAGAGGGTCTGTAAGCGATAACATTTCAACTTGTTTGTTGGCGTCCTTTAATGAAATGATGTATTGCTGGATTCTTTCTTCGCCCTGTTTCTTCGCTTTAAAAATATACACAAGGAAAACACCTGAAATTAGATACAAAAGTAACGCATTTATTGCACCATCAAACTTAATCTGTGATTTCTTAGCATCCAGATAATCACTAACCGGTAATAAAACAAGAGTCCAACTGGTATTAAGAATTTTTTCCTGGATAACTGCACTCGCCAGTTCTTTTTCAGATAAGCGAGTCTCCCTTGTTAGCTGTTTTCTATGTCCCTCGGAGCTGATTTCAATTAATCCGGGGTAATCATTATGAATCAGGTAAAGCTGTGCTGAGCCATCTTCACCCTGTTTTAATATTTCTCTAATAGCATCTGTTTTAAATGATGTAAAAAAAATACCCCTGAACGAGCTAGAAGGATCCTTATAATGAGTCATAATATCAAAATGGAACTGATTGTTATTAGGGTGAATACGAATTGGATTTTCATCATTATTAGCAAAATCAATCAGGTTATTTTTACAGGCTTCCCCAACATATCCTTCAAAGTCAGGCAAAATTGCATGTCCTTTAATATCAGCAATTGTGCTTTTGTTGACATTAGACAGCTTGCTATTGATTTCTTCCTGAATTTCTTCAAGTAGCTCATATTCATCATCTGAATTAACAATTATCCGTAGATCTTTAGCTTTTTGCAGAGAAACAATAGATACCTTGTCCTGTAAATTATTTAAATAAGTTTCAATTTTTAGCTGGGTTAAACTAAAAATCTCATGCTGGTTATTACGTAGATTTCTTCCAAGTGTATGTACATCTTCATTAATTTTGCTGTAGAAAAGAAAGCTACTGAGAAGTAGTAAGGAAACAATTAATAAAATGATATAGCTGTCAATCCGATTCATAATATTATAATAACTTATGTTAATTTATTAATTATAGGATATCACTTGATTAAAACATGATGCTTTTGATTAGCGGTCTTATTTTTGTTGGTTTCATAGCTTATCTTCATCATTTCTTTTTTGATCAATGGTTCATTACAACTCTCTCTTAGGGTCAGGTAAATTGATTAATCAGGCTGGTAACTTAAAAAAAGTTGGTATTGAAGATAATTAACCTACAATCTGGTAAAAGCTAATGTGTTCCGATTATTTTTATACCATTGAACAATTTTGTAGGTAAATTTAATACCTACAAAATTGAAAAAAGCACGTTTTAGTTCGAAAGAGAAACCATCCACAGTTCCACTTTGATTAACAATTAACTGAAATGAGAAAAGACACTTAACGGGGTTATCTTAAAATGGTTGACCAGATCATATTATGGAATTTTATAAAAATAATTTTAAATTCCCAGATAAGCTTTCTGTACAGCAGGGTTTTGCATTAAATCAGCAGCATTTTGTGTTAATGTGATTTTACCATTTTCTATCACGTAACCCCGGTCTGAAATCTGTAATGCCTGGTTGGCATTTTGTTCAACCAGAAAGATGGTGGTGTTTTGTTCCTTATTTATTTTTTTAATTATTTCGAAGATTTGGGTAATAATCAGCGGAGCCAGCCCCATCGAGGGTTCATCCAGAAGCAGTAATTTTGGACGGGCCATTAATGCACGAGACATGGCCAGCATTTGCTGCTCACCACCACTCAGATTTCCACCTGCCTGAGTGGCTCGTTCTTCTAAAATCGGAAACAACGAGAATACATAATCAAGATCTCGTTTAATATCTTCTTTGTCCGTTCTCAGAAAAGCACCCATATCAAGATTTTCACGAACTGATAAATGCGGGAATATATGTCTTCCTTCTGGAACCTGACTGATGCCTAGTGTGACAATTTGATCAGCAGGTAAATGATGAATAGATTGACCTTCAAAAGTAATTTTTCCTGAACGTGGTTTAACGATTCCACAGATAGACATCAGTGTAGTGCTCTTACCTGCCCCGTTGGCCCCGATTAATGAAATAATTTCTCCTTCATTAATATTCAAGCTAACGCCTTTTAGTGCCTGAATATTTCCGTAGAAACTATGGATATGTTGCAATTCAAGCATCAGCCGACTCCCCAAGGTAAGCTTTAATAACCATAGGGTTATTTCGAATTTCTTCAGGTGTTCCCATTGCTATACGACGACCATAATCCATCACAAATATACGGTGAGATAACTCCATGACCAGTTTCATGTCATGTTCAATCAACAATATCGATTGTCCTTCTTGCTGCAGTCTATTGATCAGTTTGATCAATTCCTGAGTTTCCTGAGGATTCATTCCGGCAGCCGGTTCATCCAGTAGTAATAAAAAGGGTTCAGTTGCCAGAGCCCGACCAATTTCTAGTCGTCTTTGTGCACCATAAGATAGATTACTGGCTAGATCATTGGCCTGTTTTTCAAGCCCCATTTTTTGCAGTATCTGATAACTTTTCTCAATCGTTTCCTGTTCTTCCAGACGTGTCGATTTATTTCGAAGGATAGCGCCAAAAATAAAGGAATGGGTACGGCAGTGACGCCCGATCATGACATTTTCAAGAACTGTCATTTTTTGAAACAGGCGAATATTTTGAAATGTACGAGCCATGCCTTTTTCAGCAACCTGATTTGGTTTCAGACCATTCAAACGAATCACCGGACTCTCAGGAGGAGATAACGTCACATCACCCTGAGTCGGATTATAAATACCAGTTACACAGTTAAAAAAAGTAGTCTTGCCAGCACCATTTGGCCCAATTAACGCAACGATCTCTCCACTGTTAACGTCCAGATCAAGCTCATCCAGCGCTTTGATACCACCAAAACGCATGCCCAGGTTTTTAACCTGTAAAATAGGCTCACTCATTCCTGTTCGCCTTTTTGAGGTCGATATTGATAATGTCGCCTGACATTAGAAATAATTCCCTGAGGCCTGAACACCATCATCGAAACCATGATGGCACCAAAAGCCAGCATTCGATAATCAGACAATGCCCGTAGATATTCTGGCAGAAGGATTAAAATAATAGCGCCAATAATAACGCCTAAAATGGAACCCATTCCACCCAGCACCACAATTGCAAGAATGATGGCTGATTCCAGAAAGGTAAAACTGGCAGGATTGATAAATGTAGTTTTAGCCGCAAAGATAACGCCTACCAATCCAGCCCAGGTCGCACCCAATGCAAACGCGGTCAGCTTGGTTTTAGTTTTATCTATACCCATTGCCTGACAGGCTATTTCATCTTCACGTAAAGCAACCCAGGCTCTTCCAAGACGTGAATTTTGTAAGCGATTAACGACAAATATTGTGATCAACACCATCAAAATCATCAGGTAATACAGATAGGTAATGGCTTGATCAAGAGTCAGGTCAAAACCGAATAAACCGGGTCTTGGAATATTTGAAATACCACTTGGTCCCTGTGAAAACGCATTCCAGTTTTCCATCACCAGACGTATAATTTCTCCAAAGGCCAGGGTCACTATCGCCAGATAATCCCCCCGCAGTCTTAACACAGGAAAACCCAATAAAACACCGAACAAAGCGGCTAGCAAAGCACCCAGTGGCAAAACCATCCAGAAGGTCATTCCAAAATGAAAATTAAGCAGTGCGTAACTGTAAGCACCCACCGCGTAAAATGCGACGTAACCGAGATCCAGTAAACCAGCAACACCCACCACGATATTGAGTCCCAGACCTAATACGACATACATCAGAGCCGTCGTCATTACATTGATTTGGTAAGTTGAAAACAGGTGGGGAAACGTAACTGCAAACAGAAAAAATGCTGTTGCCAAAGGATATAGATATTTTGGTTCACGTAAGACAATCTGAATCAAATTATGCTTATTAATCTTTTCCGCCAGCTTACGTTCACGGCGATGTTTCTGCCGTTCAAAAAATATACGACCAAATATCGATAAAATAAAGCTGCCAAAGCCGACATAAAACATATTATCCCAACGCCAGATAACGGTTTTTTCTATCGCATCAACCTTTATCACCATAATTGGAAAGGTCAGAAACATAAACCATAATGAAACCAGAGCAGAGCGTTTGCTTTCTTTTAATGAAATCATGTCTACACCTTCTGAATATCAGCTCTGCCCAGCAGGCCAGAGGGTTTAAACAACAAAATCAATACCAGTAAACCAAATGCAAATACATCTTCGTAGTCACTAGATACATAACCTGTGGCAAAACTTTCGGTCAAACCAAGCACGAAACCACCAAGAACAGCACCCGGAATAGATCCAATACCTCCAAGTACCGCAGCGGTAAACGCTTTTATTCCTGCAATAAAACCAATGTAAAAATTAATTTGCCCGATGTGAGAGGCAATCAGGATGCCGCCAATGGCAGCTAACGCCGAACCGATGATAAACGTCATGGATATGACCCTGTCGACATTGATACCAACCAGCATCGCCATGGTGCGATCCTGTGATGTTGCTCGCATCGCTTTTCCGATACGCGTAAATTTAATTAATAGTGTCAAACCAAACATAGCTGCTGCAGTGGTTAACAAAATTACCAGGTCGGTCGTGCCGACTATATGAGCTACCGGTTCCATAAAATCAAAATCCTGAATCAACTCTGGAAATGCCAGGAAATCTGAAGTTTGTGCAAGCAGCACATAATTTTGTAAAAAGATGGACATACCGATAGCACTGATTAACGGTGATAATCGGGGAGCATGACGTAAAGGTTTATATGCCAGTTTTTCAACAGTGAAACCATAAGCACTCGACCAGATTGCTGCAGCAAAGCCCGCAAGAACCACAATAGACAGCACAGGAAATCCATATATGGATAATACTGTTGCAATTATGTAAGAGGTAAATGCACCGATCATATAAATTTCACCGTGGGCAAAATTGATCAGACCGATAATGCCATACACCATGGTATAACCTAATGCGATTAACGCATAAATTGAACCACGAGTAAGACCGCTAAAAAAGAGTTCTATAAAATATTCCATACCACCAGACCATAAAAAAAACCCGGAGCAATAATGCCCCGGGTTTTTACTTGAAGTTTATTTTACTTCGACGTATTGACCATTTTTAACCTGGTACATAGAAAAACCAACACCAACAGCATCGCCTTTACTGTCAAAATTAATGTTTCCAACCGGAGTCTTAGTTTTATTATCTCTCAGCGCTTTACGAATTGCCTGATAATCAGTAGAACCCGCATTATCTATAGCATTTAACAGTGCCAGTGCAGCGGAATATGCATTTTCATAAAAAGCACCCGGATCAGAATTGTAAGCTTTTTTATGAGCTTCGTTAGCAGCAGATGAAAGTGGATTTTTAGAGTTATCTTGCGGGCCAGAGGCATATACACCTTCGGCATGTTTACCGGCTACTTTAATGAACGTATCATCCTTTACACCATCATCAGAGATAAATGGAATCTTCATACGCTTCTTACGCATTTGAGTGATGATTTTAGACGCTTCCGGATGGTAACCGCCAAAAATAACACCCTCAGCACCTGAACGTCTGATTTTTTGAACCACGGCAGAGTAATCAACCGCACCCGGTGTTACACCTTCGTACAGAACCACTTCAGCTTTAGGTGAATTTTCAAGAAATGTTTTAGCAAACTCGGCCAGGCCTTTACCATAATCACCTTTATCATGAATAACAGCAATTTTCTTCAGACCTAACACATCGACAGCAAAATCAACTTCAGTACGCGCCTGAGCATCATCAGAAGCTATAGTACGAAAGAAGTTAGGATAGTCACCGCTTTGAGTCAGCCCGGGGTTTGTGGCAGAAGGAGAAACCACGACAATGCCTGAACTCTTATAGATAGGTAATGCTGCTTTGGTTGCCCCTGAACAAATATGACCAAGCACCGCATCAACACCATCAGAAACCAGTTTAGTCGCAGTATTGGTTGCGATCTCCGGCTTACAGACATCATCTTCAATTAATAGCTCAACCTGTTTACCATTAATACCGCCTCTGGCGTTCACTTCTTTTACCACCAGTTCAGCAGCTTTGATCGTGGGTATTCCGTAAGATGCCAGATCACCACTGTGAGGACCAGCCACGCCTAGTTTGATCGTGTCTCCAGCTATCAAAGGAGCTGTAAATAGCAGGCTAATAGAAGCCGCAAGAATTGATTGTTTTATGCCTGTTTTCATAGTTTCTCTCGATTGGTTCAGATGAAACATGCAGCATAAAAAAAAATTAAAAAATAATCTACCAAAGTTACTGAAGAAAATGACTTAAATTGGTTTCAATTGCCGGATCGTATTAATTATTACTGAAATAGCCATAATAACTAATCAATCAGTAATAAGCTTAGAAACTTCATGCTTTAAAAATCAAATTTAACACCCTGAGCTAAAGGTAGTTCAGATGAATAATTCACCGTACTGGTTTGTCGACGCATATAGGATTTCCAGGCATCTGAACCAGACTCACGCCCTCCCCCGGTTTCTTTCTCACCTCCAAAGGCACCCCCTATTTCTGCTCCTGATGGACCAATATTGACATTTGCAATACCACAATCAGAGCCAGTCACGGATAAAAAGGTTTCAGCTTCTCGGACATCATTGGTAAAAATGCAGGAAGACAAACCCTGCGGGACATCATTGTGCATAGCAATAGCTTCATTTAATTCTTTGTAAGGCAGGACATACAGGATTGGAGCAAATGTTTCCTGTTTCACAATTGCAGTTTGGGATGGCATTTCCACCAGGGCAGGTCTCACATAACACCCACCTTCAGGAATACCTTCGGTGATCGTTTCACCTCCATGAATGACTCCACCCTGTTTTTTAGCTGATGATAATGCAGTCTGCATATTTTCACGTGCAGGGCTATCAATAAGAGGCCCGACCAGAATACCTTCTTCTAAAGGATTACCCACTGGGGCTGATTTGTATGCCTGAATCAGGCGGGGTAACAAATCATCGACTATAGATTCATGCACAATTAATCGACGTAAACTGGTACAACGCTGCCCAGTAGTGCCAATGGCCGAAAAAGTAATGGCGCGTACCGCCAGGTCTAAATCAGCGGTGGGTGCTACCACCATTGCATTATTACCCCCCAGCTCCAGCAAGCAACGACCAAAACGTTCTGCTACTTTAGGGGCAACAGCTCTGCCCATTCGGGTTGAGCCAGTACTCGAAATTAGCGCTACCGATTTTGACTCAACAAGCTTTTCACCGATAAGCCGATCCCCGATTACTACTTGTAGAAGATTATCAGGAGCATCTTTAAACTTTGCCAGAGCACGTTCAAAGATTACTTTG
The DNA here is from genome assembly GCA_018669845.1 of Gammaproteobacteria bacterium. Classification (GTDB taxonomy): domain Bacteria; phylum Pseudomonadota; class Gammaproteobacteria; genus JACNJF01. The sequence continues at coordinate 7,621 of JABHSO010000141.1, forward strand.
CAAGCTAACGCAGTAAGAGGTGTTTTTTCAGAAGGTTTCCAAACCAGGCTGTTACCACACACCAAAGCCAATGTCGCATTCCACGACCACACTGCTACAGGGAAATTAAACGCAGAAATAATTCCGACCACTCCCAGTGGTAACCAGCTTTCAGCCATGCGATGACCAGGCCTTTCAGAAGCGATAGTCAAGCCATATAACTGGCGTGATTGCCCAACCGCCAAATCACAGATATCTATCATTTCCTGAACTTCGCCTAAACCTTCAGACAGTATCTTCCCCACCTCCAATGACACCAGTTTGCCTAAATCATCTTTAGCAGCACGTAGTTCTTCACCGAGTAAACGAACCAGCTCACCACGTTTGGGTGCTGGTACATTTCGCCAGTGGTTAAAAGCTATTTGAGAATTAGTAATTATTTCAGGTATTTGATCAACACTTGTCTGCTTTACAGAAGCAATCAAAGACCCATCAATCGGAGTGTAAACCGGTAAACCTGCATCCTCAGTAATCATTTTATCAATGCCTAATGATTTGAATAGCTGTTGATAATTAGCCATGTTATTTCTCCTCTTTTTTATAATAAGAACCGCTACTGGTATTCATCAGAGTTTGCAAAGAAATATCTTCCTGTTTAATGAATCCCCGTTCTGGCAATAATCCCTGACTCACCAGTTCAATGACTGCACAGGCTGAAGCTGATGTTGTCCATGCTATGGCAGTGCGCATTTTGCCACCAATTTCTTTCGGGTAATACGCTTCTACAAATTCCTGACGCTTCAAACGGTCATCAACCAAACCTTCAGCTGCAGCATGCACGTACACCACATCATCATTCACCGGTGGTTTGGCATGAGTCAAAATTTTGCCGGCTAGCTCTCTATTTTCTCGTAATAGTAACTCATGAAAAAAGAAGTTCATCAACTTAACATGGCCGGGATAACGCATCGTCTTGTAGTCTAGATTATCAATTTTACTCAGATAAGTCTGACACATAGTTCCTAGTCCACCTGAAGTTGTAAATGCCTCCAGCTGAACACCATTGATATAGATAGTTTCCAGCCACTCCATTGCAGACACCCATTTGTGCTGCCCCTCTTCGATCACTTCACAGTCGTTTAAGTATTCATTCACCACACCTTCAGGAGACCAGTTGAACGCATAGGCCAGCAAACCCGTTGGATTCTGCGGAAGTGCCCCTACTCTTAATTTCAATGATCGAACTGTTTCAAACTGACTAACAAGATGAGAGCCAACAATGCCGATAAAACCTGGAGCAAGACCACATTGTGGGACCATAACCGCCGTAGATGTTTCACTGAGTGAAATAATTTCTTTTGTGGTGGGCACATCCTCAGTCAGATCAAAGTAATGCAAGCCCTTTAAATGACAGAGTTTAGCTAGATCAAGATTAAGGTGATAAGGAAGGCAGGATAGAACCGCATCACAATCTTGCAGATGTTTGTCCAGTGCAGAAATATCAGAGACATCCAGAACAAATACAGGGAAAGGCGATGTAGATTTTCCTGGATGAACATCTAAACCAATAACGTCAAAGCCACTTTGCTTTAACAGTTGTGCGGCCAGTGCTCCTACTTTACCTAATCCAATAACTGCAATTTTTTTAATTTTCATGTCAAACCTCAACAAATGTGTAAGTTAATTTGATCATGCTTGTAGTTCATTTTAAATACTGAAACTGGTTATATTATTGATAATATTAGTTAAATCTACTATGTTATGAAACATTATGACTAATACCAACCAGGATCAAACATTAATATCCCTATTACGTAACAATGCACGACTTCCAATCAGTGAGTTGGCACGTTTGTTAGGCGTATCAAGAACCGCCGCTCAGGCAAGGCTGCAAAGACTTGAACGTACAGGCATTATTAAGGGCTACACCATCAAGCTTTCCGATGATTTTTTAAAAGGCTGCATTAAAGCCATGGTGATGATCAAAGCGCCACCCGGTAAACGAGTCAGCATTGAAAGAGCTCTGTCAAAAATTCCCCAATTAATAACGCTTTATTCCATCAGCGGTAGTTTTGATATTACTGCCGTGGTCATAGCTCCATCCGTATCAGAACTGGATGAAGTTATTGATCAAATAGGCGTGCTTGAAGGTGTCGAAGAAACCCAGTCATCGGTTATTCTATCCACAAAATTTGAGCGATAAAATGAAAACGTCTTTATATTTTGTTGGATGAGTATTTAAAATATGCAACTCAATAGAAAAGCCTACTTCTTTACTCTGCTAACCATCCTGTTCTGGGGAGGTGCTGCAACTGCTTTCAAAACAGCATTATCACAAATTTCCCCCATTACCTTGTTAAGTTTAAGCTCAGTAATATCTCTTCTGGTTATAACTATTTTATTAATAAGCAATCATAAGTTCAGGCTATTAACCCAGCTTCCAACAAAGCAATGGTTTTACCTGTTGATACTCGGCGCTATCAATCCCTTTCTGTATTACATAATTTTATTTGAAGCTTATGACCGTTTACCCGGTCAGGTAGCCATGTCACTGAATTACCTGTGGCCGGTCATGTTAGCTTTATTATCTGTGCCAATATTAAAACATACACTCAATCGACGAAGTTTATTTTCAATATTACTCAGTTTTCTTGGTGCCGTTATCATTGCCACAGCGGGTGATTTTTCTAACTGGGGAAAACTGGATACTTTTGGTTTAATTTTAGTTTTAACCAGTACAGTCGTGTGGGCAAGTTACTGGCTATTAAGTACTCGACTGAAAGTCGATGCTACCATCAAACTATTCATTGGTTTTTTAAGCGGAAGTCTTCTCTCAGTGATTTATGCCTTGTGGAATAACCAGCTTTTAATCAATCTGGATAATATTCCCTGGTTATCGGTAATGTATGTGGGTATTTTTGAAATGGGATTTACTTTTTTCATCTGGCTAACAGCATTACATCTCACCAGCAATGCCGCAAAACTAGCCAACCTAATCTACCTGACACCCTTTGTTTCTCTTATGTTGCTAGCCATATTTCGCCATGAAGAAATTTACTTTACAACTATCACCGGGTTAATGGTCATTATCATGGTTATATTGGCACAAAAATACTGGCAGAAGGGTTTTTCAAAAAAAACACTAAACTAAATGAAAGATAGCTTTCTACGGTATTTACCTAAAAGCTGTAAAAAACATCAAATCTTCTTAGATTTCATGCAACAGTATTTGTATAATCCCGACCTCACAAAATGCCCCCGTAGCTCAGCTGGATAGAGCGCACCCCTCCTAAGGGTGAAGTCGGACGTTCGAATCGTCTCGGGGGCGCCATTTTTTTAGATATATTTATGGGCAAATGCCATCAATACTCCCGTTACTGGTAAGCTCGAAACAATAATAGTTGCTATCAGTCGCCTGCTTACAAACCTCACCTTTTGAACAAGTTCCCTGTAGCTGTACATTGTCATTACAATTACTAGTGCAATAATTGCCTACAGTACATAGTCCGCAATAAGTCTTTGATCCCTCATCAACATCAACACATCCACTCAAAACCAAAATCGATATTGTAAATATAAGTTTCATACCGTTCTCGCATAATATGAAGGCACTATGAATTTATCGAACATAATGAGGTACATTACTCGCTTGATATTTTTAAGGTCTGATCTGAATCAATTTATTAAATGAAAACCCGCTTCTCAGGGGAAGAAGCGAGAAGCGGGTCAAGGTTAAAATGCTTAAATTTCAACTTAGAATGCACATTACTCCCGAATATCCACAGCGTAATTGATATTAGTCAAAGTTCCTGAGCGTGGGGTATTTGTGACAATGCATTTCCAATATCATTAACTTCATATGTGAGGGAGTTCACAATAATATACAAAAATACTATTTACAGTGGTTACAACAGTTATTAAAAGGTTTGCAGCCATGACAAATATTGATGAAACAACTTCACTAGATGTAACTGATTTAAAACTTAATAATTTTCAAATTTCTGATGGCGCTCAGCGGTTTAAAGATTTCGATGAATCGGCAGACTCAGTAGATGACGAGGACATGGTATCTTTATTCAGATCCTCTGAAGGTAGCTATTGAAGTCATTCAACAACTTGCATCAGTCTAATATATCCTAAATAGTGAACTCAATCACACACCAAACGGTAATCTGTCACAGTTATTCCTGAAGCTATGCTGTATAAATAATACATAGCAATACTGATGTTTTAATATCAAATATTGGTTATCCCAAAGTTAAATAAATTAGGTTGATAAATTATGTTTGGAATATTTCAGGATCACTTAGAAAAGAAACGTAAAGAAGCTCATGAGCTTGAATTAAAGAAGGCGTTGTCCTTAAAGTTCTCTAACTACGATAAAAAGCACTTTAGCTCCATCAATAAAAACCCTGATAACACCGATTACACTGAAATTACAATTCATGGAAGTCGGATGCGGGTAAAAAAGGAACATATTACGATTGTTGATATTTCTCCTGAAAGACTCGCAATGAATCATTAAGTGAAATTTCTACCCGGTTTGCAATATTTTCAACCTACAGACAACAAAAAGCCACCTCAAATGAGGTGGCTTCAGCAAACTAAACAGAAAGTAATGAATAGATTAAAAATACTGGTTTTTAGATAGCATCCATTGAGTTATAGCTTCATCCTGATGCGGTTCAGCATTATACCTTTCATTGTCACCTCGAATGGCATGTATCAGATTGAACACAATGGCTCCTCCATTATCTCTATCTTCAGGAACAATAGTTTCATCAATATTCAATTTTATCCATTCAATAAATTTTTCTTTTTCTTGGTCAGTAAAGCTCATTTGATAGTTCCATAGAGGTAGGAAACAGTACTATAAACTATTCATTCTTAGATTACTAAAAGTCATCACGGCAGAAAATTTCTCATAATTTGTAGTCCATATCTTACAAATGCTGTTGCTTTATGCCATATCGCTCATGCAGATAAAGCACCATAATTATGGTTCTTCCATTCTGAGGATAACCTCATGGGCCAACTAGAAACCTATATTGATCCAACAACCACCAATCAACTGCTGAATAACTTGAGTCTTGCTATTGATGAAACAAAGCTTGTTCTCAGGCTCAATGAGTTAAATAACCTGGCTTACAGTCTTAAATCATCAGATAAACCCACTGATCGCTCAGAATATTTGAGAAAAGAGATAACAATGCTAGAAGTTCAGCTGAATTATATTAGGGAAAAAGCATACTAAGTGACTATCCAGAAAATTAATTCAGTTTTTAATCCCAAGCTTAATATTAAAATCGATCATATTATTCAAGATATTAAAGAGAAAACCTGTGAGCTAAGCAGTTCGACCAATAGCTCGCATCAGTTTGAAATAGTTGGAGAACTAAAACAGCTAAACTGTAAATCATCTAATTAATCATCGCGATAGAGCCTTTTTCTATACATTTTCGGCTGAAAAATTAAACTTACTGTTGCCACTAGATAACTAATTTTTTCCTGCACGCAACTTCTTCAAACCAGATATATCAACATCAATTTCAGCCCAGGAAGAGCAATTCTCATAATCAGGATTGTCCAGATGTTCCTCAATAGGTAAAAGCTCAGGGAACGTTCTACCGCAAAATATAATTTCTTCCATCCTTAAAAGAGCAGCTTCTTTTGCATTTTCTAAAGCTCTTTCTAATGTTTCCCCTGATGTTGAGCAATTAGGGAGATCGGGAATTGTGACATCGTATTCCGAATTTAAATCGGCCCCACGATACAAAGCGATTGGTAGTCTCACGTAATTTGTCATATATTAAAATTGTTATTTTTATTAGTTTTGTTATTAATGTAGTCAAAATATAGTACTTTTCAATGAAAACTTAGATTAATCAGATTCGTAACGGTTTGAGTAAATCAATAAATTAAGGAACCTCGGAACAATTACGGAAAAGATTTCTCTGATCCTATATGATGATGTCATCAATATCTTACAGGCGCTTGAAACTATTGATAGCATTATGTTTATCCAACCTGTTTCGAAGTATCATTAACTAATTATTAAACTGAAGCTTAACCCCTTCGAGGTAAATTTATGAACGCAGTTCTTGAAGCATTACAATTTAGACATGCCTGTAAAAAATTTGACCCGGAACGTAAAATACCTAGCCAAGATTTGGAAATGATATTGGAATGTGGTCACATTTCACCTTCATCTTTCGGGATGGAACCGTGGAAGTTTCTGGTCATTCAAAATTCAGAACTACGATCTAGCCTCAGAGAAGTCTGCTGGAACCAGCCTCAGATTACCGATGCAAGTGATATTGTGGTTATTCTGGTCAAACCAGATTTGCTAAAACCCGACACAGACTACATCAAGGCTATGTTTCATCGTCGTAACATGCCAGAAGACGCAGAGAAAGCTTATCTCGATCGATACAGAAGCCACATGCAAGAAGAGGTTGAGCCAGTAATGAGCTATTACTCCTGGGGTTCAAAACAATGCTATATCGCTTTAGCCAACATGATGACGGCAGCAGCAGCCAATGGCATTGACTCCTGCCCTATCGAAGGTTTTGAAAAAGCAGGGGCAGAGAAAGTACTCGGAATAGATACCGATCAGTTCCAGGTGGCAGTTATCTTTGCTTTGGGATTTAGAGCAGGTGAGCAATCAAAAAGGCTTAGAGCCGATAGCTCAGAAATAATTGAATATATGTAACCAGTTAAAATAATCATTTCCTGACGACTTGTCAAAACAACAATGACGAAGTCATTCGGGAATTGACTTATGCCCTGTTTTTAACTATCGCAATAAAATTCAATATACATTTATGCAATTTTGAACTATAAATTTAATCAAGAGGTTTTCCTCTTAACAAGACTTAGCCGGAGCTGAATTAGAATCTAATTTTGTGTCCTTGCTAAGTCTTTTTTATGCCTTCTATCTTAAGAAACTGGATACAAACAGTCTCCCTGTTTCCTATTTTTAAAAACAATAGCAACTCACTATTCAGTAAATCCTATTGTGATACCATCATATTTTTATTTAAATCTTACTGTTACTCATGTCGAAGTATTCCAGAAAAAGTAAAATTTCAGCAGAAACTAAAGATGATGCTCTAAAAATTGCACGCGGGTCTCAGCGACCAGGACAAACCAAAGAGCAAACAAGGTTGATTGCTCAAGGCATTCAAAAAGGTATCGATTTATATAAAAAACAACAAAAGAGTAAATCCAGAGAACTCGATAGAAAACTCAGGAAAGTAACATCAAAGTCAGAGTCTAACGATACCAATGATGAATCTCCCGCTCTGAAACAATCCGTTAAAAACAGTTCATTGCCCTGGATTTTATTAATTATTTCCTGGCTTGGATTTGCAGCCTATTTACTTATGTTAAGGTAAACTATTGACTTTGAAAGGAATCACAAAGATATAACATGAAAAAGAAATGGAAAAATAATTACTGGAAACTGGCCACTTTTGTCGTGGTTATCAGCCTCATTCTGAACCCCGAACTAGTATCTTTAGGGCTATTCATTGATGCGCTTGGTCTGGATATTTTTTTACTTCTGTTAGAGGTTCAGGCGATTGCTATTGCAGGCTTCACATTTCAAACATATTTGAAACCGATCTTTTTATCAGTAAATAGTATTCTAATGAAATGGGATTCTAATTACTTTATTCCTGCAAAAGAGCTTATATCACAGTACCCTTCTATCATTTTCCATGCCATTCCCGGGCTGGTTAGCTTTTACTGGATTTTCATCATAATGGTTTGATAAATCTCTTTCATTTATCAACAACAACTACCACCACCTTCTCCAGTATTAACCTCACTGCTAGAAAAAGCTATTAAGGTACCACAGCCATCAAATATTCCTTAATGAGTATCGGTGTTTCCAAATAAATCAAAATACTGACTAAATCGGCTTTCATTTAACATGCGGTAAGTATTTTCGCAAACAGGAAACATTTTACCTTTTAGAATATGGTGATGAGCATCCAGAGAAAACATCATTTCATGGTGATTGATACCACCTTTGTAAATAACAGCCTGCCCATAATCCTCACAATGAGACTCCAGTCCGGGTAATTTGAAAAGTCGATAGGTTGCTGAAAAGAAATTGATGTGGCCAATTTTCAATACAATTTCTTCACTGAGATAGATTAATTTTGGGGGTTATTCATTAATAACTGAATAATTTGTTTAACGGTAAGTACTTTATTAATACCGGCCACACTTTTACCTGCTTGCCAATAATCAGATTTATCAGCACCAGGATTGATGACACTCTTCAAGTTCATAATGGATTTAATACTTAAAAACAGTCGAGTAATATGCTTGAAACGTCTCGATTTTAACATCCAGGCTAATATGCCATGGGCTTTAAATTCCTGCTCATCTTTACTTGCCGGTTTAATAATAGACACCGGCACACCCGTCATTTTTTCAGTCAGAGTAATATCTTTATCACTAGCATCAACGATGGCCTGTTTGTAACTGTCACTTACCTTGCACTCTTCAGTTGCAATAAATCGAGTGCCTAATTGACAGGCCTGATATCCAATTTCCAACATCTCAGATAATCCTTGATGATCAGAAATACCACCCGCACTAACCATAGGTTTCTGTAAAGATTGGCAATCATCAAACAACTGCTGGGCCGATAAGGTTCCACAATGTCCTCCTGCCCTGTTATTCACACAAATTAATCCATCTGCTCCGCAATCAACGCCAATCTCAGCCCATTTCCGCTCCGTAACATCGTGATAAACCAGACCTCCATAAGCATGTACACGTTTAACAACCCAGTCAGGCTTTCCCAGCGAGGTTATAAAGAAGAGCACTCCCTGATCCAGAGCAATATCTATCCAGTTAGACATTCTTTGTTCATACTTGCGAGAAGACTTTTCGATTAAGGCATTAAAACCAACAGGTTTATCAGTTAAAGAACGAATGTATTGCATGCCTTCCAGAAAATCATAACCATGCACATAAGTTAGTGATAGAGGCTGAACGATACCCAGGGCACCGGCTTCTGACATAGCTGCCACCAGTTCTGGATTACTGCACGGATACATCGGTCCACCAATGATGGGGAACTCCACTCCGCTGGTCTGGATGAATTGATTCATATCAGATTTTAATTTAGTTTTGAACGAATTAACTGTTTTAGTTAGTTATACCGGACTATATTATTAATAACTACAAAATAATCACCAGGAGACTGTTATGACTGATCCAAAAGATAAATTATTACAGGCTTACAACAAAATGGTCGACGATCTTCATGCTGCGGTAGAGAAAGCTGAAGAAACCCTTTCTCCCACCATTGATGAAATGTTACAAAATGCTGAGAAATTAAGTAAAAAAGCTTACGCATTGACTCAAGATGAAGCTAAAAATATATCAGACCATTTAAAACGAGACATTGCCTCTGCCAGAAAATATATGCATGTCGATGGAAAAGAGTTTAAAGAATGGCTAAATTTCGATATCCAGCAGGTAGAAGACAGGTTTGCAGACTTTCTCTCCAAAGCGGCAGATAAAACCTGGATTGACTTCCGTGCCCTCGAAATACTGGGTAAAAAGAATAGCATTTATAAAACAGGTGAAATATGCAGTGCTGGAACTTTACGTTGTTTAGATTGTGGACAACAGATGAAATTTACTAAAAATAGTCATATTCCACCATGCCCTAAATGCCATCATACAAAGTTTGAAAGGGTTGTAAAATAGTACAGATTGTTATGTAAGGCGGAGCTTAATCCCGCTTTATATCAACATCAATTATAAAAGTCTCTTGCTGGAAATTTCAGTTTCTTACAGTGCGTTCAAATCATATCTTTGAAATTTTGATCGATAAAAAATCAACCTTTCATTCGCAATTTTATCGATACGACATGGCATAAAAATTTATCTGATTTTTTTTTAAAACTATAGAGTATTTAAAAAACTTATATGATAGAATAAGCGCCCATTTTTTTAGTCGAGATAACCGGTGAGTCAAGCAGATATTGATATTCAGCTTAAAGTCTGGAAAGACCTTGCTCTAAGCAAACAGATATTAATGGGTGCTGCGACAGAAGCACTCGGTCTACATGCTGAATGTAGTACAACAGAATTAAAAGATGCTTTGGATAGTGTTGTTAAAACATCTAAAGCGACAGAAATTGAAATTACTCAGACCAGAGAAAAGGCTGAAAAAGAAGTTTCTGAAATGCAGCAACAGGTTGCTACTAGCGATAAAGCTCGTACAGAAGCAGAAGAACATATTGCTGTTGCTGAAAAAGCTCGTGAAACTGCTGAGCGTCAAATGACCATTGGTCGTGCTGAAAACAGCGAAGCCATTAAAAAAGCTCGCGCAGATGTTGCTGATAAACAAAATAAGCTTAAGGCTATTTCAAAAGCCCTTGCAGACACACCTGAAAATGTTGTCAAAAAGCTTAAGAATCTTAAAAAGCAGAAATTTGATGAGTCTAAATTACGTACTCAGGCAGAGACTAAGCTAAAAGAAACTCGCAAGGAAAAATCTACGCTTGAAACTGAGCTGGAAGAACAGAAAGCTCTGGTCGAAAAAGCAGCTACTCTAGTAGCACAAGTTCGAGAATTTCATGCTCTGTGCCAGGATCAAAATGCCAAAATAAAGTCACTGAGTGAAAAAGAAGAAGACCTTTTCACAATTCCTGAAATGGATGAAGAACTACTCGAATCTCTTCAGGCAAAAGAAGATAAAGCTGAAAAAGACAATTCAGAAAAGTAGTTAGATACAAAAATTATAATCTCCATCGGTGTAATAACCGATGGAGTAAAACACCCCACTTCACAGATTACTTCTTCACTTCATTTTTCAGCAATAGTCCAATTTTTTCGATCCACCAAAAATATAAGTTGATAAATCGCTCATTGATATAAGGTAAACAAATAATTACCACATAAATATTTACCTTCATGTTCTTCGTGGTGAAAATCCTTAGAATTTTTAACTATGCTAAATAGTTACTTTATTTTAAGCAAAAAAAACCAGCAATAAAAGCTGGTTTTTTTTGTTTTAGTTTTACAAAGTTACAGGTTATATCCCTGTTCCTCGTGCAGCACTAAATCAAGACCTTCAGTCTCTTCTTCATCACTGACTCTTAAACTAACCACTAAACCGACCACTTTAAGAATGATATAGGTCAAACCTCCAGTCCAGATAGCAGTAGCCAGAATACCTGTTACCTGCACACCCATTTGAGAGGCTGTAGTCATTCCTTCTTCCAGTCCTGCTCCACCGAACTGGGCTGCCACAAAGAAACCGGCAAAAAGCGTTCCTAATATGCCACCAACACCGTGCACAGGAAATACATCCAGTGAATCATCGATTCTTAGTTTTTGTTTAATGGTTGTCGTCGCCACAAAACACACACCGCCAGCAGTAAAACCAATCAATAGCGCTGCCATAGGTCCAACAAAACCAGACGCAGGAGTTATGGTGCCCAGGCCAGCCACCATTCCGGTTACTATACCCAGAGCAGATGGTTTACCAAATTTAATCCATTCTATCGCCATCCAGGTCAAAGCACCGGTAGCTGCACTGATATGCGTAACCAGCATGGCCATACCTGCACTTCCATTTGCAGCAACCGCACTGCCAGCATTAAAACCAAACCAGCCGACCCATAACATGCCCGCACCGGTAACTGTCATGGTCAAATTATGAGGCATCATTTGTGTGGTTGAAAAGCCTTTGCGATTACCCAGCATCATAGCCGTAACAATTGCTGCTACACCCGCTGTAATATGAACAACTGTACCACCAGCAAAATCCAGTAGACCCATTTGAGCCAACCAGCCTCCGCCCCAAACCCAGTGACAAATTGGTAAGTACACCAAAATAAACCACAGTACGCTAAACATTAACATTGCAGAAAATCGCATACGTTCAGCGAATCCACCCACAATCAGCGCTGGCGTGATAATAGCAAAAGTCATTTGAAACATGCTAAAGGTAGACTCGGGTATGCTGCCAACTAAACTATCTCTACTCATATTGGCCAGAAAGAAATTTGACGTTCCCCCAATCCAGTCATTAAATGCACCACCATTAGAAAAAGCCAGACTATATCCACCAATTACCCAGATAACAGTGACTACACAGGTAATGGCAAAACATTGCATTAATACAGAGAGAACATTTTTAGCCCGTACCAGGCCACCGTAGAACAATGCCAGACCGGGCAGCGTCATGAACAGCACAAGTGCTGTTGAAGTTAAGATCCAGGCTGTATCACCGGTATCCAGTGTGCCTTCAGCAAAAACACTGAAGGGTGTTAAAAGTAGAACTACAAAAATAAGAATTCTTGAAAACGACATGCATTTCTCCATCTATAATGCAGTTGGACCAGATTCACTAGTGCGAATGCGTATTACATTTTCAAGTGGTGTTACAAAGATTTTACCATCACCAATTTTGCCGGTGTTGGCGGCTCCGATTATAGCTTCTACTACCTGGTCAACCCGGCTTTCTTCGGTTGCTATTTCCAGTTTAACTTTTGGAATGTATTCAACCTGATATTCAGCTCCACGGTACAGCTCAGTATGGCCTTTTTGTCTTCCAAAGCCTTTCACCTCACTGACTGTCATGCCCTGTATTCCAATGTCTGCCAACGCTGCTCGAACGTCATCCAGCTTAAAAGGTTTGATAATTGCAGTAACTATTTTCATAAAGACCTCCAAAATTTTAAGGTTGGTATTATAGAGAGGAACGATAAAAGTTGTAAGTTAAAAGTTAAAAGTTAAAAGTCGTAAGTCGTAAGTCGTAAGTCAAAACTTTACTTGACATTGTAAACTCACAACAAAAAATAAACTGCCAACTGCCAACTGCCAACTGCCAACTGCCAACTGCCAACTGCCAACTGCCAACATTCCCTTTCCTAAATGAAATCAATAAATGAATTTATAGCTGCAAGTGCAGTGGTTATTTTTCCCGCATCCGTTCTGGTGGTGGATAAGGTGTATGGAGCAGTATTTCTTATAGTTATTTTGCTGGGTATAAGGCAGATGGTCACTTAT
>JABHSO010000144.1 GCA_018669845.1 Gammaproteobacteria bacterium
ATGAAAGCAGCCGTAGGAAAATCAGGACCCGGAATACAGGCCATCAAATCTTCAACAGTGGATTCAGGTTGATCAACCATCAATACACAGGCGTCAATAACTTCAGCCAGATTATGAGGAGGAATATTGGTTGCCATACCAACAGCAATACCAGAAGATCCATTGACTAAAAGATTGGGTACTTTAGTCGGTAAAACTGAGGGTTCGTGTTCAGACTCATCGTAGTTAGGTGTGAAATTAACTGTTTCCTTGTCCAGGTCAGCCAATAACTCGTGGGCAATCTTGGACATACGAACTTCGGTATAACGCATGGCGGCAGCCGAGTCACCATCGACAGAGCCAAAGTTACCCTGCCCATCCACCAACATATGGCGTAGGGAAAATGGCTGAGCCATACGAACAATAGTGTCATATACAGCAGTATCACCATGCGGGTGATATTTACCAATAACATCACCGACCACACGGGCAGATTTTTTATAGGGTTTGTTGAAATCATTACCCAGTACATTCATCGCATATAAAACACGACGATGAACCGGTTTCAATCCATCCCTGACATCGGGCAAGGCACGCCCGACAATTACGCTCATAGCGTATTCCAGATAAGATTGACGCATCTCATCTTCAAGGTTTACTGGAAATATTTCCTTAGCGATATCAGCCATGAATTATCATTCTCTGGGTAGATTCAATATGTTATAGAGTGAAGGATAAACAAAGAGTAGTATTAATATTTTGGATTATTTGACGAGGTCGTCAGAGACAGTTAACCAGAACGGTTTGATCAATGAAATGGACACAAATTTAAATATAATAATAGTAATTTCCTTCTGACCAGTTTAATGGTCGAAACCCCTTGTAATTCGATTTAAGCAATTTTAGCACAGACCCCCACCTAACCTCCACTTATAAAAACAGCGCCTAGAAATGAATTTCAGGTTGTTCAGGGTTATTTAGAAGCCATTAAAGCCGACATTTTATCTTTGTCAGGTTGCAAAATGATACCTTTCTCCGTCACTATGGCTGAAACCAGCTCTGCCGGGGTCACATCAAATACAGGGTTCCAGGCAGACACCGCTTCATTATCCAGATAATTTTGCCCGAGTATTTCCTGTGATGAGCGATTCTCAATGTCAACCATGTCACCTGATTCAGTATTCATATCAATGGTCGACGTGGGTGCTGCAACCATTACTTTCACTCCATAATGTTTCGCCATAATTGCCAGGTTACAGGTACCCACTTTATTGACAACATCACCATTCGCACAAATTCTATCGGAACCCACAATTACCCAATCTATTTTTTTTCTACCCAATAGAGAAGATGCTGCACCTTCAACAATTAACGTAACCGGTATTTGATCTTCTGCCAGTTCCCAGGCGGTCAGTCTAAGTCCCTGTAACCAGGGTCGAGTCTCTGACGCAAAAACTTTTTCCAGTTTATTTTCAGACCAGGCTGATCTAATAACCCCAAGGGCTGTTCCATAACCGGCTGTAGCAAGCGCACCTGCATTACAGTGTGTAACAACACGTGAACCAGGTTCTATCAAGCCGGCACCAAAATCTCCCATTTTGATATTGTCATCAAGATCCTGTTGATGAATATGTTTTGCATTTTCCAGTAACTTACCGGATATATCTGATGAGTTACCGTTCAGAATTTGTTTTTGCTGCTCAACCGCCCAGGCCAGGTTTACAGCAGTAGGACGAGCATTAGTTAATTCATCAAGAGCTGCTGTTAAATCATAATCAGTATCTTGCTGAAGCTGTTGAAAACCAAGATAAACTGCATAGGCCGCTGTGATCCCAATGGCAGGAGCTCCACGCACTACCAGATCAGCAATACCCTGCGCTGCCTGCTCTAAAGTCGAACAAACATAATCATCATGTTTTGACGGCAAGTAGCGTTGATCAAGAAGTACCAGTTTATTATTTTCCCAGCGAATGGGGGAGATTGCAGAAGGATGACTCACGTTGAATAATTTTAAAATGAAAAAAAATCATTGTAGTGGATGAGTTAACACAACAAATTAATTCAGATCAGGTCATTGCTTAATAATCACTTTGTTGTATGGTTTGCCCCATGAAAAAACTAACCATAATCAAACCCAGGTGGATACTAACAGTCAATGAGCAATTTGACCTGTTAACCGACTCTGCCCTTGTTATTGAAGATGACATCATTAAGTCAATTCATCCCGTCAATGAGCTTCATACTGTAGAAGGCCTGGATGAAGCCAAAACAGTTATTCTGGATAATCACATTTTGATGCCCGGTCTAATCAATACACATACTCACGCAGCAATGAGCCTGTTGCGAGGCATTGCCGACGACCTGCCATTAATGGACTGGTTAAACAATCATATCTGGCCAGCTGAATCAAAGTGGATCGATAGACAATTTATTCAGGACGGCGTCAAACTCTGTGTCGCCGAAATGATTCGAAGCGGAACGACCTGTCTGAATGATATGTATTTTTTCCCTGACATCATGGCTAAAACCTGCCAACAGATGGGAATGCGCGCCACCACAGGATTGATAGTGCTTGATTTCCCCACGGTATGGGCTCAGTCAGCGGATGAATACCTGAGTAAAGCCATGGCCGTTATCGATGAAGTAAAAGAGTACCCATTAATCTCAACCGCTTTTGCCCCCCATGCACCCTACACTGTCTCAGACAAACCACTAGAAAAAATTGCCATGTATAGCAGTGAACTGGATATTCAGGTTCATATGCACATTCATGAAACGCAATTTGAAGTGGATGAATCAGTCAAAAACATTGGTAAAAGACCACTCGAAAGACTGGACCAGCTTAACCTGCTGAACCCAAATTTAATGGCTGTTCATATGACTTCATTAAATGAACTTGAAATGGAAAGAATTGCAGAAACTGGAGTACACGTCGTTCACTGTCCAGAATCAAACCTAAAACTAGCCAGTGGTTTTTGCCCAGTAGATACATTACAAAAGCTAAATATAAACATTTGTCTGGGTACAGATGGAGCCGCAAGCAACAATGATCTCGACATGTTTGGTGAAATGCGCACAGCCGCATTACTGAGCAAAGGTATCAGTGGAAATGCCAGCAGTTGCAATGCTGAGCAAAGTTTACGCATGGCTACCATAAATGGAGCAAAAGCTTTAGGGCTGGCAGACCAGATAGGATCTCTGGAAGCTGGAAAAAAAGCCGATGTAATAGCAGTAGATTTTTCCCAGTTGAACACTCAACCCGTTTACGACCCGATAGCTCAATTAGTCTACGCCACCAATAGCATGCAGGTTTCACATGTATGGATAAATGGCGAGCAAAAACTTAAGGACTATCAATTAACCGATATAGACGCAGTTGAAATCATTTCAACTGCTCAACAATGGCAAGACAAAATTCAAGAACCTTAAAAGCTTTCACCACGAAGACACGAAGTACACGAAGGTTTTATTAGGATTTAAGGTACCTTAAGTGAAAGTGAAAACTAAAAGTGAATTAACTTAATCTACAATAAATTATTCTTCATGCCCTTCGTGCCTTCGTGGTGAAAAAATAAAGTATAATCCCGAACTATATTTTTAATTGATCAAACTAAATGAATACAGATAACGTTGACGCGGCTGAAATTGAAAAATTCTCAGCGCTTGCCAGTCGCTGGTGGGATACCCAGAGCGAATTCAAAACCCTACATGATATCAACCCCATCAGAGTTGATTATATAAACCAGCAGTGTGGTGGTCTGGCCGGTAAAAAGGTTCTTGATATTGGATGCGGTGGCGGAATTTTATCCGAAGCAATGGCAGCCAATAATGCAGATGTAACCGGTATCGATATGGCTGAACAGTCACTCGATGTAGCTAAAATGCATTTACATGAATCAGGTTTAACGGTTGATTACCAAATGATAACAGCTGAACAGTTTGCTGATGACAATGAAGATAAATTCGATGTTGTCTGCTGCCTTGAAATGCTAGAACACGTTCCTGACCCCGCAAGCATTATCAATGCAGCTGCTAAAGCATTAAAACCCAATGGCACTCTCGTGTTATCAACTCTCAATCGAAATGCCAAATCTTACATGCTGGCAATCGTCGGTGCCGAGTACATCATGAAAATGTTACCTAAAGGCACACATGAGTATCAAAAGTTTCTAAAACCATCAGAGCTGGCCCAGGCCGCCCGATCAGCTTCACTGGAAGTGACAGACGTTACAGGTTTAAGCTATAACCCAATTTCTAAAAACTACAGTTTAGGCCAGGATGTGGATGTCAATTACCTGATGACATGCCATAACCGATGAGTTTTACAAAATACAAGGCTGTACTATTTGATCTGGATGGTACTTTAATCGATTCAGCACCGGATATGGTTGCTTCACTGAATCAGATATTAAAAGAAGAAGGTTTGGCTCAATTAACACTCGATACACTTCGTCCTTATGTATCAAAAGGTGGACTGGCAATGACCAAAGTTGCCTTTGACAAATACAAAAATGAAGACGACATCGAACCTCTACGTTTAAGATTTCTTGATTACTATTTACACAATATTGCCGACCATTCAAAACTCTTTGATGGCTTTGAAAGCTTATTAGAAGCTTTAGAGCAACGATCTATAGCCTGGGGAGTTGTGACCAACAAACCGGGCTGGTTAACCGATCCGTTAATGGCAGCATTAAAACTGGATAAACGCTCTGCTGTTACCATTTCCGGTGACACCACCGCAGAAAAAAAGCCTCATCCTCTACCCTTACTCACAGCTGCTGAAGCTATTAATATAAGCTGTGAACACTGCCTTTATATTGGTGATGACCCTAGAGACATTGAAGCAGGTAATGCGGCTAACATGACAACGGTCATCGCTAAATATGGTTATATCAGTGACAATTCCAACCTTAAAAGCTGGATGGCCAACAGCATGATCGATCATCCAGCTCAAATTTTAGATTTAATATAACTAAAAGTAGAATTTTAGCACTTAAAAAACGAATTCAAAAATTCACTGACTACTCAAATTATTTAATTCATGAAAACATCCACTAAGCCAGAAAATTACCAGCCAGCCTCTAACTGTTTAAAAGGTAAAGTCATACTCATTACCGGTGCTACTGGCGGTTACGGTAAAGTCATGTCTCTAACCTATGCAGCTGCGGGCGCAACCATTATTTTGCTGGGGAAAAATGTTAGATTGTTAGAAAATCTTTATGATGAAATAGAACAGGCAGGCTACCCTACTCCTGCAATTTACCCATTAAATCTTGAAGGCGCTACAGAGAAAGATTACTACGAACTGTTTGAAAATATTGATAAAGAATTTGGTCGACTTGATGGTTTATTGCATACAGCAGCACTGCTTGGTTCTCCAACCCCTTTTGAACACAGTGATAGTGAAACCTGGTTTCAGGTGATGCAGGTTAATCTGAACGGCCCATATTTATTAACCAAACATTGCATCCCTCTTCTTACAAAATCAGAACATTCTTCCTTATTATTTATGACCGATGATAAGTTTGGAGCTTACTGGGATGCCTATGCCGTGAGTAAAGGAGCTGTTAATAGCATGATGTCTATTCTGGCAACAGAATACGGTGGTAGCCCCTTATTTGTGAATGCTGTTAACCCGGGTAAAAGTCGAACTGCTTTGCATATTCGGGCATTTCCTGCATCCAATAAAAATGATGGCTTACCAAAACCTGAGCAGCACAGTGATTTATTTTTATACCTGATGAGCAATGAATTAGATCAAACAGGTTTTTGTTTTACGCCGTAAAGCTTCTGAATAGTATCTTTAAATAAAAAAATCCCATCTTAAAAGGATGGGATTTTTTGTATGGATTATAAGCTAAAGACTTACCAGCTATACATAGTGGATGAGCCGTTATAACTCACGGTAAAACTGGTACAACTATTAAAAGTCACCACAACTGTATTACCAGAGCCATCTGTAAACTGAATTTCACCCGAATCAGGCTGACCATTAGAACAATTAAAAGTGATCGCGGAATTTGTTGTAATAGACAATGTTCCATAATCTGGATCAGTTACAGTAGCACTAACTGTATAACCATTGAATGAATTGCCACTAACACTTGCTCCTGAAACCGAATAAGTTCTACCATCTATACCCAAAGTTTTAGAGTCATAGGTACAACTTGAAGCGCCAGTATTTATGTTACTTGTACATACGGTGGTCAAATCAAGGGTTTCAGTTATCCCTCCAGCAGACACTGTAAAATTATTATAGACAATGGTAGTCGTCCATACATCACCAGAATTTGTTGTTGTTAGTGTGACGGTACCATTAACAAAAACACCGCCAAAATCACAGCTATTATAGGTAATGACACCATTACCAGTATTTTCATTGATATCAGTGCTAGCACTCCCAGTTACACAAACTTCAGACATATCAACAAGAGCAGCCATATCAAATTCTGCTATTTCATAATTTTTAGAGGCCCTTTTAAACCCAACACTGAGTATAATCTCGATATATGATGGACTTAGAGTCAACTTAAATGATGATTAAATACACCGCATTTTGAACACCAGTCTTGCGGGGTATGCAGGATAATCGGGATAAAGTTTAAATAATTTTAACAGATCGGGTTAAA
>JABHSO010000102.1 GCA_018669845.1 Gammaproteobacteria bacterium
GTCGATAACCGAGTGTATTTTACTACCGAAGTCGAAGAGAAAGATGGTACTGATAATAATGCTGCGGAAACAACTTTCACAACAACCATTCATACCGTTCCTGTTGGCTTCGTGATGAATGTAACGCCTTTCATTACCAGTACTGGTGAGGTTATCCTTAATATCAAACCAACAATATCGCGAATATTACAGTTTATCGATACACCAAATCCGGCACTTGCAGCGGCTGGTATCTCCAATAAAGTACCTGAAATCCAGGTTAGAGAAATGGAATCTGTATTGAGAGTGGCCAGCGGAGACACGGCAGTTATTGGAGGATTGATGCAGGATACTGCCAATGCAAACAGTACTGGAATACCGGGCTTACATGATGTTGATGGATTTGGCTTTTTATTTGGAACTCAGGAACAAGCTTTAAATAAAACTGAGCTGGTGATTTTTTTACGACCAAGAATAATTGATAATGCAAGCATTGAAACGGAATTAAAGGATTTCAAGCGTTATTTAAAACCTAAGCTGTTAACAGAATAATAACAGCAAGGGGTATCCTCATGAGTTTACTGTTAGACGCATTAAAAAAAGCCGCAGAAAAAAAGGCAAAAAAGAGTAGTGCAGTTGATGATGGTGTTGAATCTACTGATATAGCCGATAGCCAGAATGCACAGGCGGTTAGTCAACAGGATGATACTGCTTTAACGGATACGATTGCACTTGATCATGAGCCAACTCAACTGGATCAGGAAACAGAATTTTCAGAAGCAACAGAAATAGATGCCACTTCTATTGATGAAACGCAGTTAACCGAATCGACTATTATCAAAGCATCTGCAGATGATCATGAGCCAACTCAGCTTGATCATGAAACTGAATTTTCAGAAGCAACAGAGATAGATGCAACTTCAATTGATGAAACGCTGTTAACCGAATCGACTATTATCAAAGCGGCTGCAGAAGATCATGAATCAACCCAGCTTGATCATGAAACTGAATTTTCAGAAGCAACAGAGATAGATGCAACTTCTATTGATGAAACGCTGTTAACTGAATCGACTATTATCGAATCAGCAGCAGATGATCATGAGCCAGCTCAGCTGGGTCAGGAAACAGAATATTCAGAAACAATAGAAATGGATGCGGTTTCTATGGATGAAACCGTTTCAACTGAAGTTAAGGCGCTTGATCAGGAGTCTGTCAGCGATACTTCAGCTAAAGAGAGTAAAGTTGCAGAAATGGATTCAACTTCTGATGACGAAACACAAATTAATGATGATGAATTTGATACCGCATTAATTGATACAATTTCACAGGATCGTGACATTACACAGTTTGATAAAATGGATGTTACGTCTTTAGATAATACTGATATGAAAGATGATACGGAAATGGAGTATCAATCTCAGTTAAGTGAAGAAGACAGAACTTTGTTTATCTATGATGGTGCTGACCGGGAAGAAGGAGAGGCTGGCGAGGAAACAGAAGCGGCACTGACTAAAACCGATGCTTTCTTTCGTCACCAGGTAGACGATAATGATGGCTTAACCGAGGAAGATGTAACGCAGTTTATGGGGGACGGTGTATCGAAACCTGAAAGCTCTAAACCTGTTTCTAAAGATCAGTTGCAAAGTGAAGCAAGGATAAATTCGGATGATACTACTCTGACAAATCCTGAATCTCTGACAATGACTAATTTTAGCTTCCCAGAGCATGCTGCTGAAGAGTCTGTAGCCTCGGAAGCGGTGCCGTTACAGGATCAAACTCAAAGTGATACGTTTTCTTTACATGAGCATGATGGCAGGCCAGTAGAGGATCAGACATCCACTCACAGTTTATATCAGAATGATGTTCTGGATGATGATAAGTCAACCCGTATAAATACTGATTCAACATCGACAATATCTTCTATTGATATTGAAAAGTTGACTAGTGACCAGACAGTAACGATTGGAAGTAAAACGACGACCAAAACGTTTGCACCAGATAATTACGATAGAACGTTGCTTAATCTGTCTCAGAAAGATGTGTCCAGGATCTTTCCTGGAATGCAGCCAGAATCTGATGCGGTAATGACTCCTGATTATGCCAAGAGGGTGTTTCTCAGTAAGTCTGGCCAGGTAAAAACACATTATTATAAGTTATATGCAGGCATTGGCCTGATGTTGTTACTAAGCGTGATTATGTGGGGCTTATTTCTGTTACAGGAAGAGTCCGATTTAATTGATCAAAGACTGGCGAATCTTAAGAGAGATCCAATGCCAGGTATTATCAAACCTCAAAATGAGAATGAATCTCAGCGATTATTTCTTCCTGACTCGAAAGAATCTAATTTGAAGGCAGTTGATATTATTGCTAAAGCAGGTGAACCTGAATCAACAGAATCTACCCCTGTTGAAAATGAAATAGCCGATTCAGCAGAGAATCAGGTTGACAGCAGTTTACCCGTCCAGGATGAGTTTGCTGAAGTTACAGCAGATACACAAGATGAGGAGATAGCTAAAACTGATAATATGCAGGTTTCTAGTGATGTATCACCGACCACAGAAATAAAATCAGTTCAGCCCACCAGAACCTCTGCAGCTTCTACGCTGTCAATTTCCACTGGCAGTAAGATTTCACAGAAGAATAAATTATTGACTGAAGCCTTTGAAGCCTACGAGCAAGGTGATCTGGCTAACGCCAGAAAGCTTTACAGTGAAGTACTGACCATGGATGAATCAGATAGAGATGGGTTACTGGGCAGGGCTGCTGTTCATATTTTAGATAACGAGTATCAACAGGCTATCAATAAATATCAGAAGCTACTGGTTGATAACCCAAAGGATAGTATGGCAATGGCCTCATTAATTTCTGTGGCTAATATTGACCCTCAGTCAGGTGAGACACAGCTTAAAAAATTATTGCGAGAGCAACCCGAATCCCCTTACCTGCATTTCGCTCTGGGTAATATGTATGGCAGTCAGAACCGTTGGAATGAAGCCCAAAATTCTTATTTTGAAGCGATGCAGAATAGACCAGATGATCCTAACTATGCTTACAATTTAGCCGTAAGTCTGGAGCATATTGGTAAGCCAGGAACCGCTATAATTTTCTATCAAAAAGCATTAAAAAATAGCTCCAATGGATTGATTACTTTTGACGAGCAACTGGTTATACAGCGTTTAGAGGTGTTGGCGCAGTGAGAAGACCTGCCAAAGTTAATAAGCCAAAAAAACTGGGTGAAATCCTCATAGATGAAGGTGTTATCACCCGGGATCAGTTGCATATAGGTTTAACAGAACAAAAAAAAGTCGATCTGCCTTTAGGTAAATTGCTGGTAAATCTCGGGTTTGCTACCGAAGCCATTATGCGTTCAGCACTTGGTGAAGCGCTTGAACAGGATAGTGTAGACCTTTCGAATGTAGTACCCGATCCGGAAGCAATAAGGTTAATAAGTTCTGATACAGCTAGAAAGCATAAGGTCATTCCGCTGAACTATAATACGCAGACAGGTAGTTTAACTATTGCCATGTCTGATACGTTTAATCTGTTTACACTGGATAGAATCAGAATTCAGATTGGACAGCATATTGAAATCAAACCCGTGCTTGCGGGTGAAACAGAAATTTCCAGTGCAATAGATCAGTTCTATGGATATGAGCTGTCTATCGATGGAATATTACGTGAAATTGAGACAGGTGAAGCTGATTACACAAATTATCAGGGTGATATAGAAGAGTACAGTCAGCCACTGGTACGATTGGTAGATGTGATGCTGGCCGATGCAGTAAAACGAGGCGCATCAGATATCCATTTTGAACCGGAAGAAAGCTTTCTGCGTATTCGCTATAGGATTGATGGCGTATTACGACAAATCAGAAGTTTGCATAAAACTTACTGGTCAGCTATTGCAGTTCGTTTGAAGGTTATGTCAGACATGAATATAGCGGAAACCCGTGCTCCACAGGATGGACGGATATCACGTCTTATTATTGGTCGGCAAATCGATTTTCGTGTTGCATCGCAGCCTACCATTCACGGTGAAAATATAGTTTTACGTGTTTTAGATCGAGAGAAAGGAGTCATTCCGCTGGATAAAATGGAATTGCCCGAAGACTCGATGCGTAAGTTGAAAATAATGATGGCAAGACCAGAAGGTATGATTCTGGTTACCGGACCTACCGGTAGTGGTAAAACAACTACGTTATATTCACTGTTAAATCATGTCAGTACCGAACAAGTTAATATTATGACGCTTGAAGATCCGGTGGAATACCCTTTTCCTCTTATTCGTCAGACGTCGGTCAGTGATATGGCTGGCATGGATTTTTCCAATGGTATTAAATCACTGATGCGTCAGGATCCGGATATTATTCTTGTAGGTGAAATTCGTGATGAAGAAACGGCAGAAATGGCTTTTAGAGCAGCCATGACAGGTCATCAGGTGTACTCAACATTACACACGAATTCGGCTATTGGAGCACTGCCCCGGTTGCGTGATATAGGCATTATTTCAGAAATTATGGCTGGTAATATCATCGGTATTATTGCTCAGCGACTGATAAGAAAACTATGTAAATACTGTAAGGAATCTTATACCCCTGACCGGTATGAACTATCACTGTTAAATTATAATCAGGATGAAAAGCCAGAAAAAATATTTCGGCCAAAAGGCTGTAAAGCTTGCGATAACACCGGTTATAAAGGGCGTATGGCTTTGCTAGAAATTCTGAAAATGAATTCTGAGCTGGATGATCTACTGGTACAGGGTGCGACAGCAAAGGAAATAAAGCTAGAAGCCAATAAGCAGGGTTTTTTGACATTGGCAGATGATGGTGTGAGGCATGTTGTAGCCGGAATTACCTCGATAGAAGAGATATCCCGTGTTACCGATTTAACCGAGCGCATGAGTTAGTCATGCCATTATTTAAATATAAAGCAGTCGACCGGTCAGGTAAAACTATACAGGGTAGCCTCGATGCTGGAAATATAGCAGACCTTGAACTGCGCCTGGAAAAGATGAATCTTGACCTGGTGACCTGTAAGCAAAAACAACCCGGTGCAGATATATTTGGACGGAATAAAATTACCCGTCGTGATTTAATAAATTTTAGTTTTCATCTGGAGCAGTTGACCCGTTCCGGTGTGCCGATTATAGATGGCCTGACTGATTTAAGAGAGGGTGAAGAGAACCCCGGTTTTAGAGATGTTATTTCCAGTTTGATTGAGGCTATCGAAGGCGGTAGCTCATTTTCGCTGGCGCTCTCCATGTACCCTAAAGTATTTGATGGCGTGTTTGTTAGTCTTATTAAAGTAGGTGAAAAAAGTGGGCAGATGGCAACCGTTCTGGTTGATATAACTGAAACCCTTAAATGGCAAGATGAGATTATTGCAAAAGCGCGTAAAGCGGTTACTTATCCAGCGGTTATCGGTACATTGATTTTTAGTGTCATCATGTTTTTAATGATCTTTGTAGTGCCTGACATTATGAGTGCAATAGTAGGGTTAGGTGGTGAGATACCTTTTCACTCTTTAGCATTGATGGCGACTTCAGAATTTCTAGTGAATTACTGGTACCTTGTCATCATGGCTCCTTTTGTTGTATTTTTTATTTTACGTCATTTTTATAAATCAAGTGACAAGTTCCATTTCAAAATGGATGGGGTTCTTCTGAATATCTGGTTGTTTGGAGATATTAGTGAAAAAATTAAAATTTCCCGTTTTACTCGTTATTTTGCTTTGATGTTTGCTTCCGGTATTACTGTTCTGGATGCTATAAACTTGAGTAAAAGCGTGGTGAGTAACAGGGTTCTTGAAGATGGTATTGACCGGGCCTGGGTACAAATTTCTGAAGGTGGAAGCATCAGTGAAAGCTTTCAGAATATTGGAATTTTTCCACCTCTGGTAATCCGTATGTTAAAAGTAGGTGAGTCAACAGGGCGTATGGATGAATCACTGAAGAACGTCAGTTACTTTTTTGAAAGGGATATCAACGATAAAATGGATACTATGGAGCCGGTTTTGCAGACAGCATTACTGGCTACCATCGGGATGGTTGTTTTATGGTTAATCGTGTCAGTATTTGGACCTATGTACGACACCATCAGTACAATTGATTTTTAACAGGTCATTTTAATAAAGTGATATGAAAAGAATACTCTACTTTACCGGATACAGAATGGTGGCCCAGGAATGGGATGGCCGAAAGCTGAATAGTAGTGTGTATTTTGAGCCCGATGAGCAGGGACTTGATCTGTTTGAGGCTTATCTTACTTCGCTAAAAAATGAACCAGTACGATTATTACTGGACCTGATTGAAGAAGAGTTTCGTCAGGTTGTTATTCCACTTTTAAGAGGGAGTGATAGGCAGAATATAATTGACCGAAATTTCTCCAAGTTTTTTAGAAATTCAGATTATCGTTACGCCATATCCCAGCAGACTCTAAAAAAAGGACGGAAAGAAGAGCGCCTGTTGTTAATGGGTTTGACGAATCAGGATTTATTAAAACCCTGGTTAGAAATTGTAGAGAAAACACGTACACCATTATCAGGAATTTTGAGTGTACCTCTGGTGAGCGAAGACCTGGTTTCTGAATTTAAATCTAAAAATAAATGCGTCATTCTTGTAAGTCAGCAGGTACCCAGTAACCTTCGACAGTCAGTTTTTCTGGATGGTAAGCTTATTCTGAGCCGACTGGTACCCATAGCCAGTTTTTATCAGGGTGAATACACCAATGATGTAATCCGTGATATTGAGGGTACTCAACGTTATCTTGTTAGCCAGAGAATTATTGATCGAAATGATGTGATATCGGTTCAAATACTATGTAATGAAAGGCATTATGAAAAATTAAAAATTAAATCTGAAGAAGATGTTGTATTTGATTACAACATTCAAAATATTAACGACTTCATTAAAAAGCAAAAAATAGAAGTGGTCGAAGAGCAAGATTTTAGTTCATTGATTTTCTGTTCCCAGGCTTGTCGAAAAACGTTTCCAAACCATTATGCTCGCTA
>JABHSO010000130.1 GCA_018669845.1 Gammaproteobacteria bacterium
CCTCGCGTATTGGAGACAGGCCATTAATATAATAGATGACATAGTTGAAAATGGTGAACAGTATGATTTTTATCAAGCTGTTCGACTGTTAAACCGGCTGTCGAGTACTGGCTCATCTGAAAACAAACCTGAATTAACAATACGTCCGGATCTGAATATTGATTACCCTCAATCAGATATCGAAAACATCAATAAATTAGAAGGTGATCGCGGGTATGAAATACTCACGACATTCTTTGGGCTTTACGGTGTAGCCTCTCCATTACCTGGCTACTACACCGAAGAATTACTGGATGAAGAATGGGAGGATCATGCAACAAGACGCGGGTTTCTCGATGTAATACACCAGCAGATTTACCCATTACTTTATCAGGCCTGGTTAAAATACAGGTTTTCTCATAATGCCATTGAAACCAGTGGTGAGAAGTACTGGGAAATTATTTTTAGTCTATTAGGTTTACCCGAAGAGTTTAGAAAGTTTGGTGATCTTTCAGGAACGTTCTTAAAATACACGGGCATCATTAATCAACGTCCCAAAACTCAAAGTGGTCTGAAAACAATTCTAGCTGATTATTTAAAGCCTCTAAATGTAGATATCGAACCCTGTGTATTGAGGAAAGTAGTTATTCAGGAACAGCAGAGATGTAAGCTTTCAATAGAGAACAATACTCTCGGGTCAAACACGGTAATCGGGGAACAGGTAAACGATAGATCAGGTAAATACAAAATTCATATTGGCCCCTTATCTATAAAACAATTTCAATCAATATTGAGTGATAAAAAGCAGTTAAAATTTATACAAACCATCAGTAAGCTGTTTATGGTTCAGCCATTGCAATGCGATATTGTTCTCAAGTTGGAAAAAGGTTCGGCTCAGCCAATTTGTCTTGGTCAATCTCAATACAGTTGTCTTGGTAAATCTACCTGGCTAGTGAATCAAAAAAATGAGGAGGCATTCAATGTCACTCTCAACTAAAAAAATAAATTATCAGGAACTCATCAACCAGGAAATGAGGAAGTACTGAAATGAATTATTTTGATGACCCAAATAGTAAACACTTTTCATTTGAATCATTTGCCCTGGGGGTCGATGACGGAACATTTGGTGTTATTAGTTTCAAGGGTTATGAAGCTATCTCAAAACCTTATGATTTTGAAATAATGTTGGTGTCATCAAGAAAAGATATTGATTTTGAAGACATGCTTCAGTCTCAGGCATTATTTACCATTCACCGTGGTGCTAACGATGATGTTTTATATAATGGAATTCTTTCTGAATTTGATCAACTGCACGAAGTGAATGATGTTATTTTTTATCGTGCCAGATTAGTGCCTAAACTCTGGTGGTTAAGCTTAACCCATCATAACCAGGTATTTCTTAATCAGTCAGCCCCTGAATTTATCGATGATGCGTTACGTGATGGCGGATTGGAAACTGCAGATATTGATATTGGCACCTTAAATGGATATGAAGAAATAAATTATACCTGTCAATATGATGAGTCCCATTTTAATTTTGTGTCACGCTGGATGGAACGTCAGGGGATTTATTATTATTTTCACCAGGAAACAGATGGTGAAGTTATGGTGCTAACCGATACTAAATTTTCTCATTATGCATTAAAACAGGGGGCAGATTTATTTTATAACCCTGCTTCCGGACTGGAAGGAACCCATATGGGTGAATCGATCAATGCTTTAACCTGTCGACAGAGACAGTTACCTGCTGAAATTATTCTGAAAGATTATAATTATGAAAAGCCTTCTCTGGATATCACCAGTCGAGCGAGTGTTGATTTACGAGGCAGAGGTGTTTCCTATATTTATGGTGAGTTTTTCTCTACGCCTGAAGAAGGAGAGCGGCTTGCAGGCATTAGAGCAGAAGAACTGTTGTGCCAAAAGCAGGAGTTTTTTGGTGAAAGTACCGTGCCTTACATCATGCCGGGTTTTACTTTCAACATGCATAATCATTATCGTGATGACTTTAATCAGGAGTACCTGATCCTGGAAGTGACCCATGAAGGAAATCAGTCGCATTTAATGAGTGGAGGTATCGCTGCAGAATCGGCAAAAGGACAGAATCAGTCAATTTACCGAAATAGCTTTAAGGCTATCCCAAATGAGGTCCAGTACCGCCCTGAACGATTAACTGAGAAGCCCAAAATATCAGGCACTATTCACGCCATGATTGATTCAGAAGTTGATGGTGAATATGCACAGATTGATGAACAGGGGCGTTACCGGGTCAAACTTCCGTTTGATATTAATGACGATCATCTTGATGGAAAAGGCTCTGCCCCCATAAGAATGATGCAATCCTATGCGGGAAAAAACAGGGGAATGCAATTTCCATTAGTAAAAGGTACAGAAGTACTGCTGACTTTTATTGAGGGTAATCCTGATAGGCCTGTTATTGCCGGTGCAGTCTCTAACCCTGAAACACAGGGTCCAGTTAATGCACATAATTTGAGTGAATCCGTTATTCAAACGGGGGGTAATAATAAGATTCGAATGGAAGATAAATCCGGCAGTGAACGGATGGTGTTAGAAAGTCCTGCTTCTAATTCATGGGTTCGTATTGGTACGAAAAATGATCCCCCTAACTTAAACGGATCAAGTGGAATATATCTTGAAGAAGGTGCCGCATGGGAGGATCCTGGTGCAAAAATAAAAGTGTATTCAGGATCATTTTTTGATTACAGCTATTCTGATATATTTGCAGAGCCTGCAGATATTACATTGAATGGTGCTCAGACAGCCTGGAATAATACTGATGCTCAGGTTGGAGATTGGGAGTTTACTTATAGAGCAACAAATTTCTATGGCGGTGAAGAGATAATAAAAAGAACCTTAACTGTTTATGCAAATGCTGATGATTGGGCAGATAACCCTAACGATGATAATGATGGTATACGAATCAGGACTGCAGCAAATTTATGGATGGAGTCTCAAAGTCGGTATGCTGAGTATATTCAGGGCACCCCGGCTATTGATAGTTTACCCAGAAAATTAACATCTCAAACCTTAGAGCCAAGTCAATTAGGAGATATTAGAGATAATTTTGGTGATGGTTACAGCCCTACAGGAATGCTTAACTACAAAACTAAAGGTTCTCAAACTAGTTTTCAAAGAGATGTTCTTGCTGCGGCACATGTAAAATTATCAAGCTTTGATACGGTGACCACACAGGAAGGGAATATCTACGATTTCGGTGGTTACTGGAATTATAACCTGGGTAATAGTTATGCAGAGGATCACCTCGATCAATCTGCTGAATTAAATGATGTTCATGAATATGATTTACTAAACGTTGGAGGTCCAAATTTTACAGGATGGCGTGCTGTTAAAAATGATGAACCTCATAAACGAATAGCCAGAGTAAGTGAAATATCCAATCATGCCAGTAATACCTCTGACTGGACCAATCTATGGGTTCAGAAAACTTTTGGAGACTCTTATGAGTACACTGAAGGCAGTAGTATTTCAGTAACAAAGGGTGGCTCGCAAAGTGTTCAAATTGGTGGCATACATGTTGAAGAGTCTTACCGTGGTGATGGAAGCAGGTCGAGCTGGAGCAAATCTGGAAAAGGACGATCTGAAGAGAAAAAATACTCAAAAATTGGCGCAATACTAGCGCATAGCATTAGCAATAATAATGGACATGGCGGACTCTCAGCGATGGAGTTTAGCTTTGCGGCTAAAGCCAGTCATGAGTATGACTTCGGGGCATCCACCAAGTTTGCTATTTCTGCTAATGCATCATCATCATTAACGCTTAGTGCCAGTGCGAATATTGATATTTCCCTTAGTGCATCTTTGAATACCAAAATTGAACTTGAAGCAGCCGGTAATATTCATTTGCAGGCATCAGTAGGACCCTTAATATTTATCAGTAATGGTAAAGTTGATATTGAACTTCCTGGTTTTGAATTTCACTTTAAAGCTCCTGTTGAAACGACAACGTCTCTAACGACATTGACGAATGGTCTCAATGTTGTGGGGTTTGTTGGTAACAGGGTGGATTCTGGTCTAGCTACAATCTCTAACAAATTAGTGACATTATTCAATTAATGAATATTGTAAAGTCATTACACGCTAGCCTGCTTCACAAGGCTTACCAGTACCAGGGTAAGTCTTATTTTACTGTGTCTGTTTTATGGGGTTTTAATTTACAGACTGGTGAGCCTGTTCTTGAACAGGATATGTGGCAAACCGTTGGTGATATGCTCGGCAAGAATGAAATGTTTGACACAGGCATGCCCAAACAAAATGCTGAAATGGTGGTGCATGGAAGTTGTTTTGTGACCAATGGGAAGGCACAGACAACCAGTCGTGTTTCAGCTTCTTTGGGTTCAATTACTAAAGAGCTGGTCGTGTTTGGTGATCGTAACTGGATTAAAGGTTTGGGAGTCGGTTGGGGTGTATCTGCTCCTCAGTCTTTTACAGAAATGCCTGTCAGTTACCAGTATGCATTTGGTGGCAAGGGGCATCCCGCAAATGAACAGGGGAAAGGTATAAATGAAGTCGATACTGATTTGGGTCCTTCCATACCCCTACCAAATATTGAATATGAAAACCAGTTGATCAGTTCTCCTGGTGATAGACCAAAACCTGCCAGTTTAAATCGCATGGATGTTTTATGTGAGCAGCGTCTATCTAACGCTGGCACTTATGATCAGGCATATATTGAAAACAGAATGCCTGGTTTTCCGGATGACCTGAATTATGATTACTTTAATGATGCTTCCCCGGATCAATGGTTGAGTGGTTTTTTTAAGGGTGATGAGGCATTTGAAATATGCAATATGAATCCACATAAAGCCGTCATAAAAGGTAAGTTACCTGAGGTTCTTGGTCGTTGTTTTGTCAATCACAAAATTAATGATGGTATTCAATTTAAAGAAATCCCGATGCAGTTAGACACTGTCTGGTTTTTTCCGGAAACTGAGCTTGGCGTACAAATACATCGAGGCACTATTGAAGTTAATGAAGATGATGCTGCCGATATTGAACAGATTTTGATTGCTAATGAAAATATAAAGGATGTTCCACGGACAGCTGAACATTATCAAAACGAACTTACGTTACGCACTGACCCGGAAGAAGGGTTTAAACACATGTTGAATACCTCGGCTTTAATTCCACAAAATTATAACTGTGGATTCAAAAGCATGCAGGAAAGTAATGATTTTCCATTGGAGCAACTGGCCACTAAAAATATGGATAATTATGTGGTGAATAAGAAGCAGGAAATTGATGAAACCATAGCCCGGCAAATTGAAGAGGTGAAACTTCAATTGAGTGAGTCAGGAGTCGATCAGGAAAAAATTGATGAGCTGGTTAAAAAAATTATAGATCAAAAAGGCGGAGTCGTAGAGTTAAGTCCTGAGATGTTTAAGATTAATGAAATTATTGGAAAGATAGTACCCGGTGGCAAACAGAATCCTCAAGATATTGATATTTCAA
This sequence comes from Gammaproteobacteria bacterium, assembly GCA_018669845.1. Lineage (GTDB taxonomy): Bacteria > Pseudomonadota > Gammaproteobacteria > JACNJF01. The sequence goes on from JABHSO010000130.1 coordinate 5,467, forward strand.
AAATTGATTTAAAAGCGATGGATGAGCTGGATGCTTTGATGGCCCAGCTTCAGCTTGATAAGAAAAAAGAAGCAAAAGACAAGTTGTTTGAACAGCTTGATGAGTTAAAGAAAAATGAAGATAACCTTGACTCGGCTCAAAGTATATCCATTTTAGAAAATTTTATAAAAGAAATGGATTTGCCGCCGAAGTTACCCCGGATAGATGTTGAGGGAACAATGGCCCAGTTAAAAGTTCAGCTGGATGCAATGGAAAAACAACTTATTGTTTTACAGTCTATGGGAACACCAGAAGCAGATCTGGAGAAAGTTAAACAGAGCTTAAATGCTGATGAAACCTTACAGCAAACTGTTGATGCCCTGGAAAAGGCAAAAGGCTCTTATCGAATGGGGGCGCATCATCTTCAACAGGCTCGCTCACCGCATGCGGGTGAAGAACAAAATTTACGTGAAAAATTAATGAAAGCTTATAATTCAGGTGGGAAAAATTCTGAGGGTGATTTTGCCTTTGTGGATTTATCAAATCTTGATTTATCAGGCATAGATTTAAGTGGTGCATATCTGGAATATGCAAATTTTACGAATACCAATCTGACGGGTGCAAACTTAAGTAAAACGATCTTATCTCACGCCATTCTAGTAAACACAAATTTTACTAATGTAAATCTCACCGATGCAAATCTTGGCGCTATTAACTTTGATGGTGTAGATTTTATTAATGCAAATTTAACGGGCGTTACATTAGGCAAGTCGAAATTAAAAAATACTTTATTTAAGCAGTGTCAAATGGCAGAGCAAATGGATATGTTTATTGAAACAGAGTTTGATAATTCCAGTTTTATTGAATCAGATTTGCGTAAAAATACTTTCATTGATGTTGATATCAGTGGTTGTGATTTTTCTGGTTCTGATTTAACAGAGTCCAGTTTTATAAATCCTGTCATGACGGATGCGAAGTTTAGTCAGGCAAATTTATCGTCGGTAACTTTTATTAATGCTCAGGGGAATTATTCAAAATTTGATAATGCCACAATGAAAAATGTACGCTTTGTGGGTGGATCCTCATTACGCAATGCAGATTTCCAATATGCAAATGTTAGTGAAGCAAATTTAAGAGATTGCAATTTACAGAATACAAATTTTTCTGAATCTTACCTGTTTAAATCAGACTTTGGAGGTGCAGATCTTAGCTATGCTGATTTGGCTAAAGCCAGTGCCGTACAGGCTCAGTTTAATAAATCAAATTTAACCCATGCTCATTTAAAACGTATCGACCTGATGGAAGGGTCTTTATACAAAGCAGTTCTTTCGGCATCACATTTTAATGATGCAAATTTATACGGCGTCAATTTCATGGATTGCAGTGTCGGGGATACTGACTTTTCTGGTGCATATTTAGAGCAAACAATTATGAAAGACTGGCGGCCTAAACATGGATAAGCAGCTGTTAGAAAAAACAGTCAAAGGTGATGCTGATGAGCCGGTCATCAACGATATGGATTTATCAGGATATGATTACCGAGGAATAGATTTATCGGGAGGAGCATTCAATAATGTTAAGTTTCGTCAGGTGGATTTTACCGGAGCAATATTGAAGGAGTGTAATTTTATTGATTGTGATTTTACCGAGGCCTGTTTTGATGGCGTAGATTTCACCTTAGCAAATTTTGTTAACCCTATATTTAATCGATCACGATTTCAGCATGCATTATTTAGTTATTCCAATTTTATTGACGGAGTTTTTAAAGAGGCGAATATGACGGAGTCTTCAATGATGAATACTACTTTTATAAATGCTGACATGCAGGGTATTTGCATGGTGAAAATAAAAACTGAAAATACAAATTTTATTAACTCAAAGTTGAATAATGCAGATTTCAGTCATTCCGATCAATATCGTTCTAATTTTCTTGAGCCAGAGTTGAATGGAATACAGTTAACGGGTGCAAATCTTAATATGGCTTATTTTATGAAGCCGGATTTTAGTGGTTATGACTTTTCTGCTACAACACTCACCATGTGCCAGTTTAATGAAGCTAAACTATCTCAAACAAAATTTAGCGGACTGGATATTACTCAGTGTGGATTTATGGAAGCAGAAATGACGGGGGCTGATTTTAGTGACTCAATAGCTAATAACTGTCTGTTCATTAAAGCAAACTGTAAAGGCTCTAATTTCAGTAATGCCGAATTAAAGCAGGCGATATTTAATGAGGCCGATATGTCGCTGTGTGATTTTAGAAAAACCAAAATGGAGCAGGCTCAATTTGTCCATGCTAACTGTGATGGTGCTATATTTACCGGATCAGATTTAACTTATGTGGATTTCTCACATGCTGTTCTTGATAATGCGTTGATGGATTTTACCGAGCTTTACCGGGCCAACCTGCATGAGATTTTACAGGTTAATTCTATTTGGGATGGCTCTACCATTGCAACTGCTTTACCAACGGATGAAAAGAAAGTTCAGGCTGAGACCTTTAAACCATGAATACCAATTTATTATCGAATGATTAAGGTGCAACTATGAATCCCAGGGTAATACCAATTCAGGGAGATCAACAGGAAAACCGTTTGATTAAGGCTACTGTTAAAGGGGTCGCAAAACAAACTGTGATGATTGATACGGGAGAGGGAGTGCTCAATGTTCGAACAGCTTTTAGTTGCCTGATCTTGCCGCAGAAAGGTGATGCTGTATTAGTTAATCAGTCTGGCAATGATTTTTATATTCTTTCAGTGCTGGAGCGAGAAGCGGAACAGGATATGACACTGAATTATCCTGCCAATGTAAAAATGACAGCAGCATCCGGCCAGATAGACATAGTATCGAGTGAAGATATCAACCTGACGTCTGCATCTGATACCAGGTTGCTATCCAGAAATATAAAAATGAACTCTGCTGGAATAGAACTGAATACCGGGAAATTAAATGCTAATGCACAGCAAATAGAGTCGCATTCAAAAACGGTAAAACTTTATACCAGCACACTCAATACAGTTGCCAGGCAGATGACTCAGAGAACCGAATTATTAATGCGCTGGGTGGAAGGAGTCGAGACACTGAATATTGGAAACTTAATACAGAAAGTTCGTCATAACTATACATCTCATTCTAATCAGGCAGTTATCACGGCCAGACAGGATATGAAGATCGATGGCGAAAGAATTCACATGGGATGATTAAACTATTATGCCTTTTGTAAATACCCAGATGATGGGGATGAACTTTGCCTTTCCCGATGTGTGTTTAACACCGATACCATCACCGGCCGGGCCTATTCCGACGCCTATTCCTTATCCAAATATAGCATTGCCGATGACCGCAATACCTTCACAGGTTAAAGTGCTGGTTTTAGCAATGCCTGCTCATAATTTAATGACAGTAACTCCCATGAGTAATGGTGATAATGGCGGGGTAATGATGAATCCAATGTCAGGTATGGTGATGGGGCCGTCCAGGCATTTAATGGGTAGCTTTAAAACTTTATTTGGTGGATTACCCGTTACAAAAATGTTAAATCCGACAGGTCAAAATGGTATGTCACCGGGTGCTTTTGGTGCTTCATTGGCCCCTAGTCAGATAAAAGTGATGGCCTTGACCTAGGGAACCTCTAATCAATTTAAAAATATTGTGAGTTTAAGAGAGTAAAATGTCTGAAGTACAAAAAGAAAAAGAAGGTAGTAATATCCAGGTTAATATCCCCCCGGATCTCGATTATTTATACAGGGATATTGTTAATGTATTTGTAGGAACGGGCGATGTTGTTTTAGAGTTTGGCAATTTTCATCGTTCAATGCCGGGACACGCTGCTATTTCTAATCGCATAGTATTGTCAGTTTCGAGTGCTTATGAATTACACAATAGCTTAGGGCAGGCACTTGCCGATGCACAGGCTGAATTAAAGAATAGATTGAATAAGTAAATATTTATGAAAGAGATAACAGGAACTTTGTCGCTAAAATAATGATGAAATTATTTTATATATTATTTACATTTTGGTTGATGACCAGTGAAGCTATGGCTGCGGAATTACCTCCGGCAGCCACACCCGGTGGCGCACTACCAAAAGAACAGTTTAAATACCCCCAACCGTTTGTGTATCCGAATACATCTCCACCGCCTGAAGTTGAGAAAAAACTTGAAGAAGTGGAAAAAGGAGCGCCCAGAATGAGGGTGAAAGGTTTTCGTATTACCGGTATCGATGAAAATATAGAGATAGGCATAACCCAGCAGTCTGTTGAGCAGTTGGTGAAAGAAGTCGCAGAAGAAATGGTGGCAACTGTTGCCACCAATGGATTTTCCATTAGTATGTTTGAGCAAATAACATCTGCTGTGGCCCGTTTTTACCGGGAAAGAGGTTACTTTCTGGCACGAGCTTATATTCCTGAGCAAACGGTAAATGATGGAATAGTACAGATTAACATCGTTGAGGGCTTTCTTGACCAGGTTTTGTTCAGTGGTAACTCACTGTATAAATCTGAACAATTAGAGCCTCTGTTTGAGCCTTTAATTGGTGAGTCAGTATTTAAACCTCAAATAGAGCAGGCTTTATTTACTTTGAATGACTACCCCGGTTTATCAACCAACATGGTCTTTGGTCCGGGTTTGAAGCCGGGCTCTGCCGCAGTTCAGTTAAATGTATCTGAAACGAGTTCAACTAATACATTTATGCTGGATAATGCAGGTTCAATCTATACCGGGGAAAATCGCTGGAGATATAATCATAAATCAAACAACCTGTTTGGTCAGGCAGACTTGCTGGATGTGAATCTTATTTTGACAACGTCACCACCCAATAGTAATTATTTTGAAGCTTCCTATCAGCAACCGGTTATTGATCAGCGATTTATGGTAGGTGGTGATCTTAGCCTGAATTTCTTTGATGTGGGTGGTACTTTATCTGATTTGGGTATCAATGGTGAATCCAGAGATATTCATGGTTTCATGCGTTATTTGCACAGTCGTAACCGTACTGAAAAGTTAACAGCAACGGCTGGCGTACATCTCAAATCATCGGTGAGCAAAGTTCGCTCGACACTGGATTCTGAAGATAAATTAACTGTGCTTTATCTGTCAGGGGATTATGCCGGAACCAGCTGGTCTTCTTCCGGGGTGTACCAGACTGCAAATATAACATTAAGTCTCGGGCTGGAAGATTTCCTTGGCTCGATGGATAGTAACGGTAATGAAAATTCTGGTCGCGCTGGTGGCTCGGGTGATTTTGCTGGCGGTGGTTTCAGTAAAATTGCATTTTCATATTCACGCATACAACCCATCTCTGAACTTAACTCATTAATGTTTAGTTTTAGAGGTCAAATGTCTTCAGACTTATTGACTTCACTGGAACAGTTTTCGCTGGGTGGGCCAGATACGATTAGAGCTTATCCTGTAGCAGAAGCGCTTATGGATGAAGCTTACCTGTTTTCGGTGGAATGGATGGCTTATGCATCCCCTGATATTCCTCAGACGTTATTAAAAAATCTTCGCTTATCGGTGTTTTATGACTATGCAGTGGGAAGCCAGAATGATCCATTATTGAATGAAATAGAGTCGGTATCTTTCTCCGGTTTTGGTGGTTCGGCTCAGATGGAGCCCTATGATCAGTTTGAACTTAAAATTACACTGGCTTTTGATCTGGGTGATGAACCTTCAGATAATATGTCTCTGCCATTTTATTTTAGTGTGAAATATGACTTTTAAGGTTTACACAAAGCTACGGTTTAGCATACTGGCATGAATAAATGAAAATTAAGCCAACTAGATCAAACAATATTCTCGCTTTAGCAATTGCGGGTTTACTGCTGGCTGCTGTTCCTGACAGTATTGTGGCAGCACCACAAAATGGAAAAATTGTTAAAGGAGAGGGAAGTATCTCCCTGCCCGATGTTAAAACCACCCGAGTTTTACAAAACAGCCAGTCATTGGTTATAGACTGGGCTAGCTTCAACGTGGCACCGAATGAACAGGTTAATTTTATTCAGCCTTCTTCTTCTGCTACTGTTTTAAATAATATTTTTGACCAGAATCCCAGTCAGATATTCGGTTCTATCAATGCCAATGGACGCGTGTTCTTAAGCAACCCGAATGGTTTGATCTTTGGGCCAGATTCTGTGGTGAATGTGAACTCACTGATAGCCACCGGGTTAAGCATGAATGCAGATGAGTTTATGCAAGGTTATTACAATTTAGAGGCTCTGCAAACTGCTGGTGCCGTAATAAATTATGGGTTAATCAATGCGGCAACGGGTGGTAATGTCGCTTTGCTTGGCTCGGAAGTTGCTAATCATGGCAGTATTCTAGCCAGTTATGGTCATGTTGTGATGGCTAGCGGCAAGCAAATGGTGCTCAATTTTGATGGTGATGGCCTGATCAATTTTCAGGTTAATGAGCAGATGCTTAACAACGCTAGCAATAGTGAAAATGCAGTTCATAACACAGGGCAAATTCAGGCTGATGCCGGGCAAATAATTCTGGCAGGTGATGTGGCAGCCGATGTATTTACCAATGTAGTGAACAATGAAGGAATGCTTCAAGCTTCCAGCATATCGAATGTTGGTGGTGTTATTCGTTTACAGTCAAGTGGAGCAACACTGCATAGTGGAGAAATTAATGTTACCGGTGAAAATGGACAGGGAGGAATAGTCCAGATTCTTGGTGATCAGGTTGGATTGATGGGAAGTGCCGTAGTCGATGCTTCTGGCGTGAGTGGTGGCGGTGTTGTATTAATCGGTGGTGATTATCAGGGTAGTAATGATGATATACAAAATGCATCACAAACCTATGTTGGAGAAAATACATCCATTTCTGCAGATGCAATTGAATCCGGTAATGGCGGGAATGTCATTGTCTGGGCTGATAATACAACTCAATACTATGGAGATATTTCAGCTCGTGGAGGATCGATATCAGGTGATGGTGGTTTTGTTGAAATTTCCGCAAAATCCTGGATGGATTTCTCGGGAGATGTTGATACTTCAGCAGATCAGGGTGATCTCGGATTGCTGTTGCTCGATCCAAAAAATATTATCATTCAGGATGCCGGTGTAGGAACTGAAGTTGCTTCTGTTGCATTTGTCGATGCAGAGGATCCCGGTCCAGATGATACAATTTTTGATGGTGATGATTTGGCCGGACTGGATTCCAATATATTGTTACAGGCTACAAATGACATCACCATCAATGAAGCCATTCCTGCCACCTCAAGCACAGGCAGAACTCTAGCAATGGATGCGGGTCGTAGTATCTTCATTAATGATGACCTAACTACAAATGATGCAGATATAAACATTACGGCTAATACCTCTGATGCAGCGATAACAGATCTTACACGTGAGGCTGGTGCAGCTGAAATAACCATGGCTGATGGTATTACCATTGATGCAGGAAACGGCAATATTGTTATCACAATGAGTAACGGAGGAGGGACGACAAACAATAGCACCGGTGATATTACCTTAGAGACGGTGACCACGACCGGTGATGTAACGGTTACGAATAATGGAACAACGTCTGGCAGTGATATTCTACAAGATCAGGATGTGACTACTTCTGGAAGTATAACAGCAAATAATATTACCCTGAATTCAACTAATGGTGGAATTGGAGTTACAGGGGGTATTAATACCACAACATCAACAAACCTGAGCCTTAGTACTGGAGGGATTGGTACAGCAGGTAATATTGCGGTTATTGACTCAGGTAATTTAACAGTTTCCTGATTCCGTAACTTAAAAACACATTAACCCCCTACAAACCCTGACTGGAAAAGGCTTTCAAGGTAAAATAAGCCTTTACAAAAAGTCACCCTGCAAGTGAATTATGAAGCGCTTCAAATTTGTCCAGTCCGATGCGGAAATTATCAGTCACAGCGGTCTATCCCTGATCGGTCAGGCGGTCAAGCAGTATACAACCTTATCACAGGAACTGGATAAAAGCGTGCCCCTACGTCATGGCATCAAACACTCCGATGTCATGAAAACTTATCTCGGGTTGATAGCGATTGGCAAGAATGATTTTGAATCCATCAAAACGATCGACAGCGAGTTTTACTTCATGAATGCCATGGGGCTGGATGAGATTCCCGGTGAAGCCACGCTACGCCAGCGCATGGATCAACAGGCCAAAACATTTTTGCCTATTGTAGAGAGAGCCAGCATTGATTTTTTAAGTCACCTTCAACCGAAGCTCAGCCCGGTCTTTACCGGGCACTTACCCTTGGATGCGGATGTCACGCCAATGGATAACTCTGGTAGCAAAAAGGAAGGGGTCTCCAGAACCTATAAAGGGCATGATGGTTATGCGCCGATGGCGGTTTATCTAGGGCAGGAAGGCTATTGCTTACGGCTGGAATTACGTGAAGGTAAACAACACTGTCAGAAAGATACCCCGGCACTGCTGGCCCGGGCCTTGTCCGATGCCCGCCGCATCACGAACCAACCCCTGCTAGTACGACTGGATGGTGGCAATGACGCCATTGAAAATATTGACATCATGCTCGAACACCAACAGCATCAAACCGATGAAGAGGGGGCCGTTGATTTCATTATCAAGTGGAATCCACGCCGTCTGGATAAAGAGGAATGGCTGAAGGCCGCAGAACAACAGGGTTGTTGGGAGCATCCCAGAGAGGGAAAGCGAACCGCTATTTTCAGTGAAACCATAACACGCAACTGGAACGGGTATGATTACCAAGTACGCCGGGTGATACGCCTGAGTGAGCGAACCATCGACAAACATGGGCAGGCTCTGCTGATTCCCGAGATCGAACTGGAAGGCTGGTGGACGAGCCTGGACAACGTAGAAAGCGAGGTGATCAAGTTATATGCCGATCACGGGACTTCCGAACAATTTCACAGTGAGTTCAAAACTGACCTGGATATTGAACAACTGCCTTCAGGCAAGTTTGCCACTAATGCGTTAGTGCTGGCGACCAGTGTACTGGCTTACAATATCTTACGCTGGATCGGACAAAATGGGCTGATCAAACCCGGTACTTCAAAACGATATCAAGCCAAAAGACGACGCATCAAAACTGTGATGCAAGAATTAATGTACCGAGCGGCCAGAGTTTGCAAAACAGCACGCAGCATCCAGCTCTCGTTCGGGAAAGACTGCCCGGTCTTCAGCATCATGGACAAACTGTATCAACGCCTGGCTTACGGCTAAACCCCAACCTCTGGACAAAGTTGATCATGGATCAAGGCGTTGTTATGCCTGTAATAAGGAGGCATAGTTGTTAGGTTGAAAAAATAAATAAAAATGGGAACCGCGACCTCATCAAAGACAACTGGCCCGCAACTCAAACTGAAAAAATTATAGGAAGTAAAAAATAATCAGTAAATACTCCAGCAATACTGTAAAGTTACGGAATCAGGAGTTTCTCAATTGGCAACCCTGCAGATGGATAATAGTTCAGAGCAGGTCATTGATTTAACGGCTAGAAGCTGGGAAATAACTACAGATCTGGATATAGGTAATGATGCTCTAATTCTTAGAGCTAGTAATGATGATATTTATACCACTTCATCAGGTATTGTTACTGCGGCTTCGATTACTCTGGAAAATCAAAGGATTGATAGAAATACAAGCATCGGTACGAATGCGGGTACAACTGTAACCGTAACTACAACTGATTTAACGTTGATAACAGGCGGAGATATTTTTCTAGCTAATACTTCTGAAGTTATTGATCTTAACTTGACTCTAGATCCTGACACTGAAAATGTTAATGACTACACAATAGGCACGAGTGGTGATCAGCGTTTGGTAGTTATTGATAATGATAATGATGGCATAGAGTTTTCATTAGAAGACTTAACACCACTAACGGTGACAAATGTTAATGTGACAATTCAAAATACTGGAAATCAAGCTGATGGAGATATAATTATATTAGCAGCTGGTTTAAATGCAGGTTCAGGTACTGTGAATTTAATTGCAACAGACGACATTCTTCAAGAGTCTGGTGCAGTTATTGTAGCTGGAACTCTAACAGGTACTGCTGGAAATATTGTAAATATAAATAATAATAACACTTTTGATAATCTGGGAGCATTTTCTAGTTCCGGAGGGTTTACATTAAATGACAGTAGCGGGGGATTAAATGTAATAGGAGCGATCTCTGATGCTACCGGTGCTGTGCAAATTACGGCATTAGGAACTGACGGAGATATCATTTCTGATGGTGTTGGCAGCATCAATTCGGCGCTTTCTACAATTGAGCTGAATGCGGATAGACATATCACTCTCGGAGGAACCTTAACTGCAGGCAGTACCGCAGCAATTAATATCGCTCAGGCGGAGTTAGGTACATTTTCGACTACCGCAACTATTACTTCTACGGGAACAACAATTACAAGCAGTATAACCGGAAGCACGTTTGATTTTAGTGGTGCACCGGCAATAACCGCAACAATAATTGGTACAGCAGGTAGTGATACTCTAATTGGCAGGAATATTGATAATACCTGGACATTAGATGGGACACCATCAGTTGGAGGTTTAACTTTTGGTAATATTAGCACGTTACAGGGTAGTTCAAATATTGATACCTTTAATGTTACCTCTGGCAGTAACTTTGACCTTCAAGGTGGCGCTGGTATTGATGTGTTTGATATTGCAGCAACCCTGACAGGAAGCATTGATGGTGAAGTAGCCGGTGGTACTTTGTCAGGAACGAGGATAACGGATGTAATGTTAACCACGCAGGGCGGCACTACCGGTTTTAATGGCAGCACTATCGATGTGACAGCAGGGTTTAGTAACATCAACAGTATCACCGGATCTGGTGTCGGCACACTGACGGGCCGAGACGTGAGCAGCAGCTGGGATCTGGATGGCAGCCCGACTTAC
>JABHSO010000145.1 GCA_018669845.1 Gammaproteobacteria bacterium
GATTTCTACCAGATAGATCAGGAAAGTATAATTTATCATAAAGATTTGCGGCCTGTAGAATATGTAACAGGCGAAACAATTGGGCGCCTGGGAGCTCCAATATATGGTATGTTTGATGTTATTGATTCACTGGAAAATTATACGGCCCCAGACGGAATTCCATTGCAGGGAACCTGGACTGCTCCTCCGGAATCTGATGCTCAATCAGGTTTTGAATGGGCTGGTGAATGGACAGTAACCTATGAAACTTTCCGCGATATGGGCATGGCATTTGGTGTAGCAATTATCCTCATCTATATGCTTGTGGTACTCGAGTTTGGGAATTTCAGTTTACCTGCGGTCATCATGGCCCCAATACCTCTAACACTTGTTGGAATTATTCCTGGTCACTGGTTGTTTGGTGCAGAATTTACCGCTACGTCAATGATTGGGTTTATTGCACTGGCAGGAATTATTGTACGAAACTCAATTCTGCTGGTGGATTTTACCAAACATGAAGTTGAAGATGGCCGACCAGTAACTGACTCTGTTCTACTGGCCTGTAAAGCAAGAACTCGTCCTATTGTGGTCACGGCTTTAGCACTGGTCGGTGGATCAGCGGTAATTATTTTCGATCCAATTTTTAAAGGTATGGCTATATCACTGGCTTTCGGTGTTTTGGTATCAACAATTCTTACACTGGTTATCATTCCTTTAGGTGCAATCACTGTACGTAAATCTTTTGCAGAGAAATCACTCGATGCTAGTGGCGCAACAGTCTATGCAGACCTTCCTTATGATCCTATTCTGGAAGGTGGTTACACTGAACACAAGGAAGATGATTCTGAAAAAGGACTGCTTGACTATATTTCGAATGTTTTATCTTTTGTATGGATTTTTGTGATTTCAATGTTGTTAGCATTTCGTGATTTTACGTTCGATTTAATTCGTGCAATAACTCGTCTGCTTACCAGAAAAAACAATACAACTGATTCTCCTGCTTCAACGAAAATCTCAGGGCAAGAAATTGCTGCTGAAAAGCAATTTTCTAGTAAAAGCTCAGTTCAAAATACCGTGGTAAATACTTCGGTGACTCATGAGGAAGTTTCAGTTGAAATTAAACAGAAACCTGTTGAAAAGCGAGAACTGGCTACAGACAAAATAGAAGTTAATTCTACTTCTGAGATTCAGCCAGAGAAAACAGCTGATTCTGTAAAAGAATTAGATACTGAAGTTCAACCCGTTAAAAAGAAAGTATCAGTCAAAAAGGTATCTGCTAAAAAAGTAACTGTTAAGAAGACCCCAGTTAAAAAAGTGTCGAAAAAGAAATCCGTTGATACTAAACCTGTGGCTAAAAAAGCAGCTGTTAAGAAGGCAACTCCAGTGACTAAATCTGGTCGAAGAGGTATAAGGCTGAAATCTGATATTGATGATGAATAAAGCCATAGGGTAAAAGCTAATGAAAACTTTTAAATTTTACTATCTATCAGGATTTTTAATTCTTTTATCTCAACAGGTGTTGGCAGGAGAATATGTTCCCCCTCCATCAGGACCCTATAAATCTTCAGTCATAGTAGATACTAATCATCAAACCTCAGGTAGTTCGATGAAAGTCTATAGATTCCCTTCTGATGGTTTAATCCAATCTGAGCAACGAATTAAGCAGAAATATTCTGATAACAGAAATACTCATATTCAGCCACAGCATTTGACAAAAGAACCTTCTTTTGAACCTCCGGTAGCACCCGCTGAAACCAGTAAACCAGTTCAACAGGTTACCACACAACAGGCTTTACCAACTGTTAATGAGTTCGCTGGGAATCCCTGGTCTCCTGATTCTGAGCCTCCCATTTCTGGTAACTATCAGGGGTACTGGAATAACCAGCAATTTTCTTATCCCCAGCAAAATCCTTATGGATATAGTAATCAGAATAACTACACGAATAATCCTTTTAATGGCATGCCTACACCCTGGTCAGCGATGCCGATGCAACCTTTTTTTTCAGGCAAGTAAGTGATGTATAAAATATTAATGACTAGCATTATGCTATTGATTTCATCTACAGTGTATTCAGAGGCTAGTATCGATACGCTACACCAGGACAGGACATTTCTGTTGACTGCACCTGGTACAGTCACCGGGGGTAACCAGGGTGCCCCTAATCAACTCGAAACGAACAGTGCAGCAACAACATTACCTCAGACTAAATCTGCAAAACCCAGAAATACAGTTAGATATAGATATGTTGGTGAAAGCTCAAAGTTTCGACAGTTTGGTCAGGAACCCGGTCAAAATAACCCCTGGTTTCAAAATTTTAACTCGCAGTATCCTGGTCGTTCAGCACCTATGAGGCAGCCTCCAATGTCAAATCCCTGGCAATTAGGCGGTATGCCATCAATGCAGGGCATGATGAGTAATATGGGAGAAAAGCTTACACCCTACCAAACTGATACTTATATGAAAAATGACAGGTTATTCCCTGACTTTCCTGTAGGTATTTATCGGGATACTAACCCAGCAGCTTTCTCATTACCGGGTCAAAGCAATGGTTTTATGCCAGGACGTAGTCGGGGTAATAATGGTTTTCCATTTTCTCCTTTTGGGATGTTTTAAAAATGAAACCGTTCAAATTCTTACTGTTCTTTCAGATAGGAATTCTTTCAACCTATGCCGATGCTTTACAGTTTACGGCTAATGCGGTTATGTCAACTCCGAACAGGGCTGATGTTTCAACGTATCTTTTTTATTCTACTGGGCGCATTCGTAAAGAATTTTTTTATTATGGCGAACCGGTTATTCAAATATTAGATGCGAATAAACATATCTCATTAATGTGTTTTACCGAACAGACTGTGTGTTATGAAAATAAGACATTAGAAGAAATTAATATTGGTATTGAGGGCACTATGACTTCGCCCTGTGATAAGAACTCAACTCTGAATTGTGAAAATGAGGGGGTAGTTGAAATCAATAACCGACAGGCTGTGAAGTGGAAAATTATTGCAAAGGAAGGTGAGAAAGAAAAAGTCTCTCATCTATGGCTTGATACCGAGTTAAATATCCCGGTTAAGCAAACTTTATCTAACGGCACTGTTATGGAATTGAAGTGGCTTGGTGTGGAAAAATTAAATAACCGGGAAACTGATAAATGGATTCATCATATCAAACTGGCCAATGGTGATACTCAGCAGAGTTTTCAATGGTTTGATAAAGAGTTAAAAATCAGCATTCGTGAAACTTTTCCTAATGGTAATTCACAGGAATTACAGAATATTGTGGTTCAGGATTTACAGGATAAATTGTTTACTATGCCTGTAGGTTACGAAATAAAAAGTATGAGTAATTCATTGGGTCAAACAAAAAGTACGTCAAATAAATAAGGAATCTATATTTATTTTTTAAATATTCACCGTTAAGCTCGCTTTAAGAGTGAAAACCAGGTTTTAAAGTCACTGGTTAGAACTATAATAAAATGGCATGATGTGAATTCAAACTGCCGATAAAACCAAAAGTAGAATAGACAGAGTATGATTACAGTCATTGGAAATTTGAAAGGGGGCACTGGTAAAAGTACAGTTGCTTTCAATCTAGCTATCTGGTTGAAAATTCAACAAGGGGCGGTCACTTTATTCGATCTGGATCCTCAAAAAACGCTTTCGGATGTTGTCGATATTCGTGTAGAAGAGGGCTATGAGCCCGAACTGGAAGTCTTCGATGATGTATCACAATTAAAATCCTGGAAAAATAAAAAGAGTGAAGTTATTGTTGATGTAGGCACTGCTGATTTTGAATCGATGAAAACGGCTCTAGAGCTTGCTGATAGAATTGTAGTTCCTGTTCCTCCCAGTCAGGCTGATATCTGGTCTACACAGCGCTTCATCAAAATAATCCGTGAACAGTGTGGTGGTATCAACAAAATGCCTGAATTGCTTGGATTTATTAATCGTGCAGACACACATCGGGGTGTCAGAGAAACTGATGAGGCTGAAGAAGCATTAGGTTATTTGAAAAGCATTAAACATATTAATTTACGCCTCTACCAAAGAACTGCATATAGGCGCTCTTTTAGTGAAGGGTTGGCAGTATTTGAAATGCAACCTACCAGCAAAGCCTCTAAAGAGATTCTTGACCTTGCGAAACATCTTTACCCGAGAGCCAGATAGACTAAATGAAGGAGTCTGAGTGATGAGTTTTGGTCGTTGGTTGCTGGTAAATAGCTTTACAATTATTCTGCTTACTTTAGTTGCTTTTGGCTATATATATCGAGATGAGCTTCAATTTAAGACGGCTTTTCAGCAGTTATTGAATATTGAATCAAAAACAGATATCTCTTCTACAGCAGATAGTTCTAAGCCATTATCTGCCCAAAAAGCTGATGTAAAAGAGAAGCCGTCAAATGATCTCAAGTTAAGTGCTTCTCCGGATAAAGGTACTGAAACAGCTGAAGCATTATCTTCTCAACTGACAACTGTGCCTACGGTTTCTACTGTGCCTACAGTTTCAACTGTACCTACTGAAAAAATAGTATCAGCTGAAGTTCAGGGAGATAAAAATCAATTATATTTAGCCCGACAGGCATACTGGGATAAAAATTATGCTGATGCCATTTATTTTTATCGACAGCTAATTCAACAGGACAGAAATAATCCAGACTACCTGGGTGAACTGGGTAATATCTATTATTCTCTTAATGATAACTTGAATGCCTCTAATTTATACTACCAGGCAGCAATTTTATTTATAAATCAAAATCAGCCCGATAGAGCACGTTCTTTAGTCGCCCCCATTATTGCAATGAATCGTGAATTAGGTGAGAAACTAAAATCTCAATTACAATAAATAATTTAATCAAAGTATGTTGTTAATTTTTTTGTAAATTTAATTAATTAGTTGTTTAGTAGAGATTAAAGACTTAATTTATATCCCCTGGAACCCGGCAGGATTTCCGATAAAGCGCCTCGATAATTAATACATGTTTATGTTTATAAAGTATAAGTAAATCGCTATTTATAACATTTATGTATATACTGCATATGTTTAGGTGTATATTTCAAAACCTAACTTTAAGTTCTTTTTCAGGGTCAATTTATGAGCACATCAGAAGTACAAAATAATTCCCAAATCAGTCTTGATACTGGATGTATGGAGCGCCTTGCCGATACATTTGAAAGCAGTGCTAAACGATGGGAATTAGTTGTATATCCTTCTATGGTTGCATTTGTAGTTTTAGCTGTATATGGTTTTTACCTTATCTATACACTTTCTCGTGACGTGCATAATATGACCTTGACATTAACTACACTGACAATATCCGTTGATAGAAACATGAATGACATGACAAATTCTATCCGCACGATGGATCATACAATGGTTAAGCTTGGAAATAATATTGGGAACATGGATGGGAATATTCAATCGATGACTCAGAATGTTGCCACAATGACTCAGAATACTAATGCTATGGCGACTTCTACCTACTATATGCAGCGCAATATTCGTGATGTAGCTCGACCTATGAATATTATGAGTCGATTTATGCCTTAGTAGGCAAACCTCTTTACACTGTTTAAATTTAAATACCGGTCATGTTTTACCCTAGAAAAGCAATAGAGAACCGTCTAAAAAATCTCGAAAAGCACCTTGAACGAGAAAACCCCATTCTTATCGAGGCTGTAAAAAGTTTTAAGGAACTTGATAATATCGCCTATCGCATGGGCTTGATATCTCGTGAAGAATCATATGCCACCCAAATACCCTGGTGGCCGTTAATATCCATTCTAGGTACATTTTCTGCAGGTAAATCTACTTTCATAAATTCTTTTCTGGGTACAAAGTTACAAACTTCCGGTAATCAGGCTGTAGACGATAAATTTACCGTCATTTGTTATACCAATGATAATGAAAGCCGTGTATTACCCGGCCTGGCTCTGGATGCTGACCCCAGGTTTCCTTTTTTTAATATCAGCGAAGATATTGAAAAAGTTGCACCCGGAGAAGGAGAGAGAGTGAATGCTTATCTTCAGTTGAAAACCAGTCCTACACAGCCCATCAAAGGTAAAATACTGATTGATTCTCCGGGCTTTGATGCCGATGCACAACGAAATTCAACCTTGAGAATAACAGATCACATTATCGATCTTTCTGATCTAGTACTGGTGTTTTTTGATGCAAGGCATCCAGAACCAGGTGCTATGAAAGACACTTTAGAGCATCTTGTCTCAAAAACGATACAGCGAACTGACTCTACAAAATTTCTATATATCCTGAATCAAATCGATACAGCGGCAACAGAAGATAACCCTGAAGAAGTTGTTGGAGCATGGCAGCGTGCTTTATCTCAAAGTGGTTTAACGGCGGGTAAATTTTATATGATTTACGACGAAGCTACCGCGATCAGTATCAGTGATGAAAAGTTACAGAAACGTTTCAAAACTAAAAAAGATGCTGATTTACAGGCAATATATGATCGTATGCATCAGGTTGAAACTGAGAGAGCTTATCGAATTGTTGGCGCACTGGATAAAACTGCCAGTGGAATAGAAAATAAAGCTATGCCTGCACTTAAGGCTGCTATAGGAAAATGGACCAAGAGGGTACTGATTACGGATGCAGTATTATATGCAATCCTGATTGGCTTAGGCGGCTATGTAATTACCTCACAAGATGCCTGGGATAAACTTGCTCCCTCAACTTTGATTGATGGTTATAACAGTAGCCCTCTGATGGGTTTAATCTCTTTATTAGTTTTCTTTATGGTAATTTTTAGCGTTCATATTTTCAGTAGAAAATTCTGGGCAACTCGTATATCCAGAACATTGCCTCGATCTGATATGCCTGGAAATTTGGTAACAGCATTTGAAAAAAATACACGATTGTTAAGAAGTGTTTTTAATACATCACCGCATGGCTGGAACCGGAGAGTGGCTCGTAAACTTCGGGAAGTGACTGAAAATTCTGGCTTATTTGTTCAAAAATTAAACGATAGTTTTGCTAACCCATCTGGACGAGCAGTGACTCTTAATGAACAGGAAAGCACTGATGTTCAGTCTTCTGAGGAATTACCTACTGAAACCAAGGTTAAGATTTAGTTTAAAAAATCTTGACAGCTTTTTAGTTTCTTCTAGTTAGGTAATTTACTGAACTAATACAATAAGAGCAATAACAAATACAACGACCATTAATAAAGGTTTAATCGCCGATAACCAGTCTTCTTTGGTTCCCTTTGGTGCGTTTTCTGATGCATGTTTAAGGCTCGGATAAATCATAATCATCATACCAACCAGAAATAATGCTGAAATTATTTTTAACCAATCCATATTTGTTCCTTTAATATTACCTTCTCATAATTAATGAGTTAGCTCGTTAAAACTTATTTAAACTTTATTAAGAAAAAAAGCCGCTTTTAAAAATAAAAGCGGCTTAATTAATTGAATTTGTAAGTAATACTTACAAATTAATCATCTGAAAATACGCCCAATATATGTAACAGAGCAGTGAAAATATTAAGGATAGAAAGGAATAAACTAGCTGTTGCCATAATGTAGTTAGATTCGCCACCGTTAATAATCGATGAAGTTTCATAAAGAATGAAACCGCTCATAACTAGAATAACGCCAGCACTTACTGCAAGGGCCAATGCCGGAATAGCTAAAAAGATATTCAGCAGACTAGCTCCAAGAACCACAAAGATACCTACCATCAGGAAGCCGCCCATGAAACTGAAATCCTTGCGAGTAGTTAATGCATAACCAGACAAAGCAAGAAAGATAGCACCTGTTCCACCCATAGCAGTCATCACAATAGATGGGTTAACAGCCAGATAGTGAGACAGCAGTGGTCCAAGTCCATAACCGAGTAAACCAGTGAAAGCAAAAACAACAGGGATACCGGAAGCAGAATTAGCGGTTTTAGGTAAAACAAACCAGAGTAGGACGATGGCTAAAATATTAGCTCCAAGCGCCATTCCAAATGAAGCGCCGGTAACGACACCAATAAAGGCTGTTATTGCGCTGAAAACTAGAGTCATAGATAACAGAATATAAGTGTTTCTAATAACTTTGTTAGTTTGAAGAATCGACGCTTCAGAACGTTCGATTGTCGAATTTAATTGCATATATCTCTCCGATTTAATAAATAGTACTTTGACACGACAATGCTATTTTAGGTTCCAACAATAATCATATCAAGCTTTAAAAATAGTTTATAAAACAATAACTTTGGATAGCATAAATTTTCCAGTTTTTAGCTTTACCAATTAATAACGTATAAATAGTGACGAATAATTTTTAATCAATGATAAAAAAAACAAAAAAGCATGTGACACTGCTGTCGAAATGATTATAATACCGCGCTTTCGGGTTAACCGATTAATGAGTTTGATTCGTTTAACTCAAAAAAAACAAGTGTAATACAGGAGAGCTGGCAGAGTGGTCGAATGCGGCGGTCTTGAAAACCGTTGACCGGAAACGGTCCATAGGTTCGAATCCTATGCTCTCCGCCATATATAAACCCTAAGTAGTTGATACTTAGGGTTTTTTTATGCCTGATAAGAAAGAAAAGGATGTTTACTCTACTATCTAAAATATCAAGTATAGTATCTATTCCATTGTGAGCTAATCAGATGCTGGATCGTCTGTAATTTGCAAATTGGGAATAATGAGGTGTGCCTGGATGCTTGCCACAAATTGATGTTGCGTTTATGCTCTCCATGCTTTGAAAATTTTCTTACAAATAATATTAATCTTAACCCTTGTTGCTGGAGGGCTATACTTCGCTCGGATAATGCAGGAAGTAGTTGGGCACATGAGCACCATGAGTGACCATACAGTTAAAATGTCACAAACCATAAACAGTATGTCGGCAGATATAAAAAGCATGGGGTTGCAGATCAAAGGCATGCATGGTGGAATTACCGATATAGATAAACATATCACCAGTATGTCGGCAGATACAAAAAGTATGTCGGTACAGACCTATGGCATGCATAATGAGACCGCTGAAATAGATAAACATATTTCCAAAATGAACGCTGATATGAGCAGGATCCAGAGTGCCATGTCGGCTAATCTGAACTCCATGCGTCAGGGTGTGGATAGCATGTCTCATGATGTACGCTACATGCGTGACAGCATGTCGCAGATGTCCACAGATATCCATCGTGGGAGCGAAGCATTTTCTTCGCCGCAGGGATACTTTCAAAATATGTTTAACTACGGTCGCTGATATCAACATTCTGGAACGAGTAAAATCCAGTTTTATTGATCGGACCGCTGATAGTATTGCAGTTCGACAAAATTAACCTGAACAGTCATACCTTAGAGATTCCAGATGTTTACTAGACCTACTTAACAACCTTCATTATTAGCTCAGAACAGGGCGTAGAGTTTCTGTAATAGTATGGCAAGTCAGTGGCGTTATGCAAAGCTTTGCATAACGCCACTTATGCTGAGTATCGTATTATGCTGAGTTGAACATGCTCAGCGAGCCACAGTCCTTATTTTTAAAGGATTTAATTAAGTTTTAGTTATAACTTACTGGACATAATAACCGTGCTTATTTGAAGTAGAAGATCC
>JABHSO010000146.1 GCA_018669845.1 Gammaproteobacteria bacterium
CGGTTGTATTCCATCAAAAGCTCTTTTACATACTGCTCAAGTTATTAACGAAGCTGAGCATATGTCGAGAAACGGTGTCAGTTTCGGGAAACCGGAAATAGATCTGGGCGGTATTAATGGTTTCAAATCTCGTGTTGTGACCAAGTTAACCGGCGGACTCAAGCAGTTAGCCAAACAGCGTAAAATCGAAGTAGTGAATGGTGTAGGTGAATTTGTTACTGATCATCAGATAAAAGTCAGTAAAGAGGGGGTTGAAACCGTTATCTCCTTTGATAACTGTATTATTGCTGCAGGCTCCCAGGCTACAGAGATTCCTGTCTTTCCAAATGATGATGATCGTTTAATGGACTCTACAGATGCAT
This sequence comes from Gammaproteobacteria bacterium, assembly GCA_018669845.1. Taxonomy (GTDB): domain Bacteria; phylum Pseudomonadota; class Gammaproteobacteria; genus JACNJF01. The sequence continues at coordinate 363 of JABHSO010000146.1, forward strand.
TAGAGCTTAAAGATGTTCCTAAAAAACTGCTGATCATTGGCGGTGGAATTATTGGCCTGGAAATGGCGACTGTTTATGATGCGCTGGGTTCAGAAGTCACCGTAGTCGAATTTATGGATTCACTAATTCCTGGTTGTGATAAAGATCTGGTTCGTCCATTGATGAAACGCATTAAATCTAAGTACAAGGATATTTTACTAAGTACTAAAGTGACTGAAATAAAGGCTCAGAAAAATGGGCTTAAAGTGGGTTTTGAAGGTAAAAATGCACCGGATGCTGCCCAGTTATTCGATAGAGTGCTTGTGGCTGTGGGTCGTCGACCTAATGGTCTTAAAATTGGTGCTGAAAATGCTGGTGTCAAAGTTGAGGAGTCCGGGTTTATTCCGGTTGATTCGCAAATGCGTACCAATGTTTCTCATATTTTTGCTATTGGCGATATTGTTGGCCAACCCATGCTGGCGCATAAAGCCACACACGAAGCCAAAGTTGCAGCAGAAGTTATCAGTGGCATGAAATCATTCTTTGAACCTATGACAATTCCATCAGTTGCTTACACCGATCCGGAAGTTGCGTGGATGGGTCTCACAGAGACCGATGCCAAAGCGCAAGGTGTTGAGTATATTAAAGGCGCCTTCCCCTGGGCTGCCAGTGGCCGTGCTCTTGGACTTGACCGTGATGACGGCATGACTAAAGTATTATTCGATAAAGATAGCAAGCGTATATTGGGCGCAGGCATTGTGGGTGTTAATGCGGGTGAATTACTGGCTGAAGCAGTATTAGCGCTTGAAATGGGTGCGGATGCAGAAGATATCGGTCTGACTATTCATGCGCATCCAACATTATCGGAAACCTTCAACTTTGCCGCAGAGATGGCAGAAGGAACTATTACGGATCTTTATATTCCCAAGCGAAAATAATTCAATATCGTTATTAAAATTAGTTTGTAACTATTCAGTGTAGTTACAAAGTCAAAAGATATTCACCACGAAGAGCACGAAGGACACGAAGGTAAATATTTATGGGGTATAAATGTTTACCTTATATCAATGATCGGTTTATCAGCTTTATATTTTCAGTTATTTGATTTTCTTTGAGAGCTTCGTGCTCTTCGTGGTGAAAAAATCTTTTTAAGTAATCGAATTTTGAAACTCGCTGAGTTACATTAGTTTTTCATTTGAAAGTTAGTTTTATCACGAAGAACACGAAGAATATCTGTTTATAAAACACTTCGTGATCTTCGTGTGCTTCGTGGTGCAATCCTTTTATAACTAAATATTCCTTCCAATCAGATTGCTTTTTTGGCTTTTCGTACTATATTCATTCTAAATTGAAGCTAATCGATCTGTTTATCAGGCTGTTTTAGAGCTGCATTTTAAGGTGCTCTAATTCGAAAAAAACCTTGTAAGCCAATAATTTATTCTATACTCTTAAGGTGAAATGTTAAATGACTGCTATAATCAGTCGTATTATAAAGATGAGTTACACAGGGAGACTCATGAAAACCACAATATACCCACAATTAAAGCGGTCTTACCTGCTTACACTGTTTATTGCTTTATCAGGTTCGAGTTTACCTGCTTCAGCTGAAATTGATTTAACCGGTCTTTATTCCGGATTACAGTATTCTTCCAGTGAATTCAAATCTACTAATGGTTCGACAGAGACCGCTAGTAATGGTCATATAAAAGCCAAATTGGGTAAAACCATTAACGAAAATTTATCTGCAGAAGGTCAGTTCGGGATGACAACCAACTCGAATGATAAATTAGGTACATTTACCTATGGCGGTTATCTCAGAGGCAGTAAAGACTATGGCCAGTATAAACCTTATGGGCTTATTGGTTTTAGCGGTTACTATTCTTATGCTGATAATTCGGATAGCCAGTCGGAGACTGGTGGATCACTAGGTGTTGGGCTGGAAATATTTGGCTCTAAAGATATTACCATCACTTTCGAATACCTTCGCTTGATGGATAAGACCATTAATGGAGCTGATGTGACCTTTGATACCTTTGGTGTTGGTTTTACCTACTATTTTACCGAAGATACGTCATACTTTAATAAAAACAGAAATAAAATTAATTCAATCAGATATTAGTTAGGATTAGGAATATTCAATGAAAAAGGCAAATGTTTACTTTATTCCCCTGATATTAACCGGCGCTCTGATGAGTGGGTGTAGTGATGATACCAGCACCGCAGCATCAGTAAATGCAGATGGTACTACTAACACAGGGTCATTAGGTCCTTCGACTCAAACGGGCATAGTGACGCACCGGGATTTTCAGATTTTATACGATGATGCTGCACCTGAAATTATCGATGGTGATGGGGCATATACTCAACTACCTATCATATTAACTATTCGTGCTGATGATATTAATGACCTGATTGTGAGTGGACGAACGGTTAATTTTGCAACTGAATGGGGCACATTTATAGGGGATACGAAAGATTCCTGTGTTTTGGAAGATGGTTTTTGTAATGTGACCTGGATTCCAGGTGATAGTGCTTTTGTACCGGCAAATTGTTTTGTTTCCTTTACGGCCTGGACAGTAGGTGAAGAAAAGTTTGCTGATTTTAATGATAATGGTAAATTTGATGTTGGTGAATCTTATACTGATCTGGAAGAACCTTTTCTGGATATTAATGAGAATGGTGTCTATGATAATCCGGGGTGTAATGATGATGAGGTTTGTGAGGCTATCGATATTGTAAATTTTACTCGTGATACACCGGATACTACTAATGGTATGCATGACCCTGCTGATGGATTATATAATGGTACTTTGTGTGCTAATGTTTCTGGGAATGCTGAATGTAACTCGAGTGCGACTTCAACAATGATTCATACTAGAGACTCATTACCTGTTCGAGCGCCAACAGATCATGATGATGATCCTGCTACTCCTGATGTCAGAGATTGTAGTTAGATCGATTTATCTCAAAAAGATATCATTAATTTAATAGCCCTGAACTTTGTTCAGGGCTTTTTTGTTACAATGATAGCTCAACTGCTGCCACTGATTTTTTATCGATATTAGTTGTACTCAAACAGTTCAAAATACGGCCTGACTCCAGCTTTCCCTGTTCAAGGAATACCGCTTTTACTTTAGCTGAGCGACTGTCTGCCAGTTCCCGCATTTTCTGGTGTATTAGCTTAGGATCAATCTCAATCTTATCCACTTCTACTTCTTCAGCTTTCTTTTCTTCAGAATTAGCACTTTTGTTTTCCGCTTTCTTTTCAGTAGATTTTTTGAGTGCTTCAGCTTCTAGACGTACTATTTCAGCTTTAAGCAATATGCTTTTTATTTCGACCTGGTCTTCCAGTGCACTGATGCCACAGGCTTTAATTTTAAGACCTGGACGATCCTGTAAAACCTTAACGACTTTATCCAGTAACTTTTGCTGGTCAGCTTTAAAAACAAGGCTGTTAGGTTTGAATAAAACAGGGGGTAAAGAAATATGGTTAGCAGCTTTTTTAGCCAGTGAAAATAAAGTGACAAAAGAGCCAAAGGGTTGCAAAGCGTATTTCAGGTATGAAAATGTTGCCGATTTCATTGCTTTACCCATGGCCTTATTGATTATATGTTTTAAGTCAAAATCTGGCTTGTCAATGTTGCCCTTAATAGGAAGCTTCAAATCGATAATATTATTTTTGTCTTTTAATGTTGAAATGGCCAGATCAATGGACATGCCCGAGGCACTGGAAATTTGCTCAGCGGTATCTTTACTGGTTTCTACCACTTCAATTGAATCAATGACTAATTTGACTTCAGAATCTATTTCCCGATTATCTAACTTAACCTTGATAGTTGAGTCGATGACACCACTTTTCATACCGTAACCCATGGTGCTACTGGTATATGGCGTGACAGGTGGCAGGTCAAGTTGTTTGATTTGAGCTGCAAAATGAATGTGATCTGCTGGATTAAATATCTGTCCATCACCTTTGATATCAACAGTTGTGTAATCGCCCTGTTTTAATGCGATATCAAAATTTGCATTCTTCTGTGATGAAATATCATTCACATCAAGTCGGTTTAAATGAATTTTTGTTTTGTAATTTGGTGAAACGCTTAAGTCTGAGAAATCGATATATCCAGGGTTAAGCAGTGTTAGTTCAGCTATTTCAATATTAAGCGGTTTAGGCTGTTCCTGGTTAGGTTGAGCTTCAACATCATCTTCGGGGGGAGGTAGCAGGTTATCTATGGTGGTTAATAATGGTAAAAGTTGAGTCAGTTGTTTCTGTTTGGTAATGGATACCTTGATTTGCGGGCTTGCCAGTCCTATTAGTTTTATCTTAAGATCGGAAGTGTCAGGTTGAAACATAAGGTCCTGAACCTTTATTGAGTTTAAATCTATAAAACGATCATTCTGTTGTATGTTTACCAGTTGCATTTTGTCGATGTTTAACTGCTTGAAACTAATGGACTCCAGGCTTTTTTCCAGATCTTTAACCGATAAGTTTTCAAAAGAAGTAATCAGGTAATCCTGTTTTTTATCTTTTGTCAGATTGTTAATTATTTGCAGGTCACCTTTTACCAAAAGCTCTGCTTTTTCTGAAAACAGTGTATTTCCCTTCCAGCTTATTTTATCAACTGATTGAGATAAATCCTGATAATCCAGTTTCAGACCAGCAACTTGAATAGTGTTTGCAAGTCGAGCTGATATTGAATCTGCCAGGCTGACTTCGAATTCAGATTCCAGACTGATATTTCCCTCTAAATGATCGAGAAACTCGGTATAAAATTTTGCATAGGGGGTAAATTCAAGTGAGCTTAGTGACGCTTTGCCTTTAACTGATTTCACATTATTGAAAAGGTTTAATTCGGCGGATAATTTGAAAGGTGCATTGTTAAGAATTGATTCTACTTCAAGCCCGGTAGTCGATGCTTTGTCCCAGGATTTAATATTAGTCAAAATAATCGAATTGATATGGTTTTGCTGTAAAAAATCAGTTTCTTTATAATCAATATCACTATTCACTAATGAAAACTTACCAACTCCAAATGTAACTGGATTAGTATTTGTATCATCTGCATCAGTACTTTCTTCCGCTGCTGTATCATTCGATGGAATGCTTATACCGTTTATGGATATTTGGCCGTCATCTGTACGTAGAATGGCGGTTTTAATTCCATCGATAAACAGTTCATTTAAAACAAACCGATTGCTCAGGGCATTCAGGCTTTTTACATCAGCCTTTATTTGTTTAATCTTTGCAGGCTGATTTTTATCAGAGGATAGTGCTAACTGCTCGAGTTCTACTATACCGGTAAACAGGTTCAGTAAATTTTGCTGCGGGTCGTTTAGGGTGCTTTGCTTATGTTGTTGAAAATTAGCAAAATTTATATTGGTGATTTGTGTTTTACCATTAATGGTCAGCTTTTTCAGGCGCGATTCTATGCCCTGATAGTTGATATCCAGGTCTTCGAATTGAATATTATTATCTAAATTTGCTGAAATTATATCGGATAGACTGATATCAAATTCAGAGTCCAGCTGGATATTACCCTGTAAAGAATCAATAAACTCGCCATGAAATTTTTGGTAGTGAAAAAAGGCTAATGAACCGAGTGAAGCATTGCCTTTAAAGTGTCTTGTTTCATTAAAAAGAGTTAAATCTACATTTAATTTGAAAGCGGCGGCATTGAGTGCTGCATCTACTTTCAGGTTGGCTATTGAAGTCGCATCCCAGGATTTAATATTGGTTAAATTGAGGGAGTTAATGCTGTTTTTATGGGAAAACCCAGATTCCTGATAATTAATCTTACTATTAATAATCGATAGTTTATTGATTCCAAACTCAAAGGTCGAGGATTCGCGCTCATCGCTCTCATCGCTGACATTGGGTTCATCAGGGCTAGACTCGGAATTAAGAAGTGTTAAACCATTTAGAGCAAAGCTTCCATTCTCTAAAAGTTGAAGATCGACGTTTAAACCGTCAATTTGAATCTCATGTAATACAATTTGACTCGAAACCAGGTCAAGCATATTGATATTTGCTTGCAGGTGCTGAAGTTGTGATGGACTGTAATCACCGGTGGTAATATCCAGCTTTTTAAGCTCAAATGTACCAGTAAACAGGTTCAGGTTTATATCTTCAATACTGGCTTCAGTTGCTCCCTGTTTAATTAATAAGTGAGTGATTCCAAACTGGATGATAAACGGAATGGCAACAAGGAAGAGGGTAAAGGTGAAAGCACTGATGATTGACCTTCTTAGCCAGATCATAATCCAGTAAAGCTGAAACTGTTGTTTGAAGTTATCCATAAGAGTCATCAATGATAAATTTTTAAAATATTACATGGCTATGAATGAAAATGATGTAGCATTAGAAATACGGTAATCCAACATACTTTTAGCCAGAACCTACGACCAAATAATGGTTAGAGTAGTTGGTTTGAACGGTTGATCTACATGGGTTTTCTATATAGCCAATGAATATTATAACTTACTAATATATGAATAATCTATCACTTAATTACACCAGTCAAGGTCAGGGAGAAGCCTTGTTGATCATTCATGGACTGTTTGGATCATCTCGCAACTGGAGGAGTTTAGGTAAACAGTTTGCTCAGTATTATCAGGTGATTTTACTGGATTTGAGGAATCATGGTGATTCTCCTTTTGATCCAGCAATGAGTTATGAACTCATGGTTAAAGATGTAATAGCTCTTATGGATGATCTGGGATTCCAGTCAGCTCACATACTGGGACACAGTATGGGGGGCAAAGTGTCCATGAAGTTAAACCAGTTATACCCTGACAGGGTCAAAAAACTGGTTATTGCTGATATTGCGCCCGTTCCATACCCGCATGATTATGATGAAATAATTGATCCGATACTGGAGCTTAACCTTTCGGGCATTAAAAATCGTAAAGAAGCTGATGATCAACTGAAGAAAGTCATGCCTGATCAACGTATACGCTTGTTTATTTTACAGAACCTTTCTTTTTATGAAGGCAAGCCGAGCTGGAATCTTAACTGGACTGCTGTGAAAAAAAGTATGTCACTATTAACCGGTTTTGAAGATATTAAGGACTGGGAAATAAGTAATCCCAGTTTATTTATCCGGGCAGGGCTTTCTGAATATGTCACTCAGCAAAGCTGTGATTTGATTTTGGAGCATTTTACGGATGCACAAATTAGCACAATTGAAAATGCGGGCCACTGGTTACATGCTGAGCAACCAGACGCTTTTTATAATGCTGTAATAAAATTTATTCAATCCTGAGGTTATAAACTTCTAAAGTTTGTCTACATTTGAACGATATAGGGTTAGAGGAACAACCAATCTATCTATCGTGATATGAACAAACTTATTCTAACTCTAGTTTTACTTACTATTAGCCAGAGCCTGTTGGCATCAACAGACCGTGTTTATATGTCTCCGATGGAGAAATCTAAATGGGTACTGACTGAAGACAATGCTCTGCGCTGTGAAATAGAGCATGTTATTCCACGTTTTGGTAAGGCTGTTTTCTATCAGGAAAGTGGCCGGCAGTTGAAACTGAAAGTGCTGTCTGATCATCACTACAAAAAAAATCTGGATATATCATTTCGTTCGGTTACAGCTAACTGGAAAGGGATTCAAACAGAAGCTAATCTGGCCAGTTTAAAATCATCCGGAACTAACCCACTGGTCAGGGTTACCAGTAATGCTGCTCGTCAGGCCTACTTTGAATTGCAACAGGGTTATCAGCCTAGTTTATTTTTTATCGATGATGATGATGGTTTTAATTCTGTGTCGGTAATTTTATCAACTGTAAATTTTCGTGATATTGAAGATGATTTCGGCGGATGTTTAACTCGCTTACACCCTTATCATTTTGATGACGTGAAAGCTGCAAGAGTCCATTTTGATTTTGATGATGAATTTCCAACTCTGGATGAAGAAGATCGAGCATTAGCTAAAATGCTTAACTATTTAAAACTGGATAAAACTATCAAGAATATACTGGTCACAGGGCATACTGATTATAAAGGGTCCGTTTGTTACAACGAAACACTATCGGCAAGACGCGCCTGGTATATCTATGACTATTTAATCCAGAGTGATATTGACCCTAAAATGTTACAGATAGAATTTAAAGGAGAAAGCTCTCCCCGGGCCAAAGGAAAGGACGATCTTGCAAGAGCCAAAAATCGCCGGGTAGAGGTGATCTTGCAGAAATAAGCTGTTTTCCTGAATAGCTGCTTAAATTGGTCTATAAGTTATAGCTATAGCTATAAATAGTGAAGAGGTTGGCATGTCTGGAGAGAAAGAAATAGAAATCCGTAGAATGATGCAGCAATTTGAGCATCAGATTTCTGAGATGAATAGCTCTGAAATAACTCAAAGGGCTGGAGATATCAGTAAATCAGATTTCCTAAACCTGGCCAAAGCAATTTCTATATTACGAGCTAAATACCTTAAGGAAGTCTTGCATATTGCTCGTGTAGATGAAGAAAAACTAACGCTTCAACTTTGTCTGGAAGCCAGAAAATCCCGCATAGCTTATGAAGAAGTGATGGAAAGTTTTGAACAATTAAAACATGCCCTGCAACGGGGATACTTCAACCTGGTAGATGATTAACCTTACTTTTTAACTTATTACTTATCGTTTCAGCTCTGTATACTCAATTCCTTAATTTTAGTTGACCAGAGTTTTTTATGCCAGATTCCAGCACTTATCGTCGTGTCGCTTTAACTAATCAAATTATGGAATTGCTGGATAGTTGGGGCGCGAATGGGCAGCAAAAAATTGCTCTGCTGGGGTTGCCGGAAGATATGCGTGCTCGCAAACTGGAACGTTACCGACAGAATGAAGCTTTCCCTGAAAATGAAACAATCAATGAACATCTGGAGCATCTGGTTGGTATTGCTGATGCTCTTAGAACCAGCTATCCGAGAAATATTGAAATGTGCTCAATCTGGCTTAAAAAACCGCATAGACGATTTTCCGGTCAATCTCCTATGTCCGTGATGATTAATAAGGGACTGGATGGACTTGTTCAGGTGCGTTCACACCTTGATTGCTCTTTTGCCTGGAGTCTGAACAGAAAGTGAAAGAGTATGGGGGGTTGTTGATGAAGAGCAGCATCGTCTTGAAATTATGCAAAAAGATTATGACCGAGAACAGAAGCAAACTCTGACCGCATTTATTGGCTGGATGATGACTTAATACCGTCAGTATCACGATTAATTAGTAAATCTTTATTTACCACGAAGTGCACGAAGAACACGAAGGTTTCAGAGATAAGTCTGTTGTTGGTACAATAGACTTGATATCAGATAAATAATTATCGTAACACTTAAGTAGTGTTAATTTTTTAATTACCATGTGTTTTTAGGTCACAGCAGATTTAATTATTTTTTTCTGTGAATAAGAGTATATGTCCAAACATGCCTTTTCATCGCTTTTCCTTCGTGCTCTTCGTGTGCTTCGTGGTAGAAAATAAAATGGATTTGCTGGCTTAATAAAATGAAGTCAATTGATTTACTAGGAAAAAAACGTTTTCTACCCTTCTTTCTCACCCAGTTTTTCGGGGCGTTAAATGATAATTTATACAAAAATGGTCTAACTGTTTTTATTGCTTTCCAGTCAGCTGCTATCAGTCAGGCCGAAAGTAATGACCTGGTCAATATAGCGGCAGGTTTATTTATTTTACCTTTCTTTCTGTTTTCCACTATTGCCGGTCAACTGGCAGACAAATATGAAAAGTCCTACCTGATATCGCGTATAAAACTGCTGGAAATTATCATCATGTTATTTGCCGGTTTAGCCTTTTATTTAAACAGTATGGCGATGTTAATCGGTTTGCTATTTTTAATGGGCACTCAATCTTCGTTATTTGGGCCTGTGAAATACAGTTTACTGCCCCAGGTTTTGAAAGATGATGAGTTGATTGGTGGTAATGCACTGGTTGAGTTTGGAACCTTTATTGCTATTTTAATAGGTTTAATTGCAGGTGTTTTGATTACCAGTATCGAAAATACAGGAACATACTGGTTGTCTGCAGCAGTGGTGATGATGGCCATTATCGGTTATCAGACCAGTTTGAAAATTCCTCTGGCAAAAGCCAATGCCCCTGAACTTAAAATTGACTTCAGACTGGTTAAGCAGTTTTTACAAAGTTTTCATCATGCCAGAGAAAATCGTAGTGTATTTTTTTCCATCATGGGAATTTCCTGGTTTTGGTTTATTGGAATTACTTATGTTACCCAATTACCTAATTTTGTGCGTTATGAACTGGGCGGTAATGAACAGGTTTATGTTTTACTGCTAGCCATGTTTTCAATTGGTATTGGGGCTGGTTCCTTTTTGTGTGAAAAACTTTCCGGGAGGATCGTTGAAATAGGGCTGGTGCCTATCGGCTCTCTGGGTTTGACTGTGTTTGGCATTGATATTTACTTTACCCAAACAGGTGTGGTCAGTAGCGAGCTGATATCCCCCTGGGTTTTTGCTACGGCAGGAAATAATGTTCGAGTTATGATGGATATATTCTTGCTGGGAGCCTTTGGTGGAATATATATCGTGCCACTTTTTGCACTGGTGCAACAGCGCTCGGAAGCAAGTAAACGAGCTCGAATTATTGCAGCTAATAATGTGTTGAATGCTTTATTCATGGTTGTCGCCACAGGTTTCAGTATTTTTGCTTTATCTTCTGGTTTAAATATTGCTGAGCTTTTCCTGATAATGTCGCTGATGAATGCAGCGGTTGCAATATGGGTTTTCACCTTGATACCTGAATTTATCATGCGCCTGTTAGTGTGGTTGTTAATTCATACCATTTACCGGGTGAAGAAAACAGAACTCGATTTAATTCCTGATAAAGGGGCCTGTGTACTGGTTTGTAATCACGTTAGTTTTGTTGATGCATTGATTCTTGCTGGATGTATTAAACGTCCAATTCGATTCGTCATGTATTATAAAATTTTCAACATTCCTGTTTTGTCTTTTATTTTTAGAACGGCTAATGCCATTCCTATTGCCGGTGCCCGGGAAAACCCGCAACTGATGAATTCAGCATTTGAGCAAATATCAGCAGCACTGGAAGATGATGAAATAGTGTGTATTTTTCCAGAAGGTAAAATCACTCATGACGGGAAACTTAATCCATTCAAATCAGGAGTGATGAAAATTCTGAAAAAAAATCCTGTACCTGTTGTACCTCTGGCTTTACGTGGTTTGTGGGGTAGCTATTTCAGTCGTAAACACGGCAGTGCAATGAGCAAGTTATTCCCTAGAGGATTTTTTAGCCGAATTGAGTTGGTGGCCGGTGAAGCTGTTGCTGCTGATGATGTCATCTTAAAACAATTACAGCAGGTGGTTGAAAATTTATCCTCTTCCAGCAATTTAGAAAAATAGATTACCAGGGATTAGGTATTTACCACTTAATGATTTGATTTTCCTTCGTGTTCTTCGTGCCTTCGTGGTGAAAAACTTATGGCTTATTTTTCAGGTCTAATTCTGGAGTACTCTGACTGCCAGTAAACTTCATCTATATTAGATTCAGCGGCCAGGTACCTTGTGAGAATAAATAATAAATCGGATAAACGATTCAGGTATGTGAATGAGTTAGTGTTTACTTTTTCACTGTCATTCAGGGTGACCAGATTGCGTTCGACCCGCCGGCAAACAGTACGAGCCAGGTGTAAGTTACTGAGTGATAAACTACCTCCGGGCAAAATAAATTCTGTTAGTGGCGGTAGATGCTGGTTTAACTGTTCAGTTTGCTGATCGAGCATCTTGATATGTTCGATCGACAGTAAGTTTTTTGAGGGCTGGCTGAGCTCTGCACCAAGGTCAAACAGGTCGTGTTGAATTTGCAGTAGAATAGTTTGGATATGCTGATGTTCTATTAAGCATGAACATAACCCGATAAGCGCATTCAGTTCATCCACTTCCCCCAGGCAGTGCACTCGAATATCATTTTTATTTCGGCGGCTACCATCGGCCAGACCCGTAGTTCCATCATCACCAGTTTTAGTTACAATTTTTGAAAGTCGATTACCCATTTTATAATATATACTCCACTTTTTAAAAATTATAGAGTCTTTAATCGATGACTTCAATTAGGCCATAACATTGAAATGTGTTGGTTTTAATCTTTTACGCTCATAGAAATTATTGAAACAGGTTACAATCTTCCGTTCTACGGCATAACAGAAAAATGACATGACAAACCTTAGAATCGCAATGGCACAAATGAACCCGGTAGTGGGTGATATTGCCGGTAATGCTGAAAAAATTATTTCCTGGTCAATCAGGGCAAAGCAGGGATTTCAGGCAGATGTGGTTATTTTTCCAGAGCTGGCATTAACCGGTTATCCACCGGAAGACCTGTTGTTTCGTGTTCAGTTTTTGCAACAGCTTGAATCCGCTATCGAAACCATAAAGCTGGAAAATCCCGGTCTGTGTATGATTTTTGGTTCTGTCACCAGAGAAAATGATGTGTTATATAACAGCGCAATCATTTTACAACCAGATCAATCTGTTCAGTATTATGCTAAACACTATTTACCCAATTATGGCGTGTTTGATGAACGTCGTTATTTTCAGCCAGGCAATGAAGCCTGTGTAATTAATGTTAAGGATCTTCAATTAGGAGTCACTGTTTGTGAAGACATCTGGTTTCCAGGGCCAGCTGCCAAATCGGTCGCCTCAGGTGCTCAGGTTATATTAAACCTGAATGCATCTCCTTTTCACGCCAGTAAAACGGTTGATCGTCTCAGTCAGGTTAAACAACGGGTTGCTGAAAATAAGGTACCAGTGTGTTACGTGAATATGGTGGGCGGACAGGATGAACTGGTTTTTGACGGTCATAGTTTTGTTGTGGATACAGATCAAAACCTGCTGCTTGAAGTTGAAGGGTTTGAAGAATGCCTGGCAGTGGTGAATATTGATGGCACAGGATCTGTTCGAGCAGTTACAGAAACAGTGTCTGAGTCTGAAGATTTACAACAATTATATGATGCCCTTGTTCTGGCAACTCATGATTATGTGATAAAAAATGGTTTTAAGAATATTGTGCTGGGTTTATCCGGCGGCATTGATTCGGCATTAGTGTTGGCAATTGCTGTGGATGCCTTAGGGGCTGATGCTGTTCATGCGATCATGATGCCTTATCACTATACTTCTGATATCAGTGTTTTTGATGCGGCAGAGCAGGCGAAGTTATTAAATGTCAGTTATTCAGAAATTGCTATTGGTGAACCTGTTCAGGCATTTATGAATGTATTGCAGGATGAATTTTCGGGTTTAGGTAAAGATGTCACTGAAGAAAACTTGCAGGCTCGTAGCCGTGGCGTGATTCTGATGGCTATTTCCAATAAAAAAGGGGCGATGTTGCTCACCACCGGCAATAAAAGTGAAATGTCTGTGGGATATGCAACATTGTATGGAGATATGGCAGGCGGCTTCGCACCCATCAAAGATGTTTCTAAATTGAATGTGTTTGCACTGGCTAATTTTAGAAATTCTATTAGTCCAGCCATACCCCAGCGAGTGATAGATAGACCGCCTTCAGCAGAACTTGCTCCTGATCAAAAAGATGAAGATTCACTACCACCGTATGAAATTCTCGATCCAATACTGGAAATGTATATTGAACAGGATTTATCGGTAACTGAAATTATCGACAATGGGTTTGATGAAGAAGCGGTTAAACGGGTTACCTGGTTAGTCGATATGAGTGAGTATAAACGACGCCAGTCACCACCCGGTGTCAGGGTGACTCAACGGGCATTTGGAAAAGAGCGAAGATACCCGATTACTTCCGGCTTTAAGCGAAGTTAATTTAAAAGTTATCAGTTATCAGTCGTAAGTCTATAGTTGTACTTGATACTTAAAATCAATTTCAACAAGATTTTTTGCCAACTGCCAACTGCCAACTGCCAACTGCCAACTGCCAACTGCCAACTGCCAACTGCCAACTGCCAACTGCCAACTGCCA